>NZ_JBIKBQ010000011.1:0-44483 GCF_058122085.1 Luteolibacter sp.
GACATTGCCGGGACGCGGTAGCGGGATGTGGCCATGCGCGAGTTGTGCCCGAAGGCGCAGAACATGTTCAGTAATTTGGCTCAATCAGCTGAAAACCAGATTTTTGCCGATTTTTAGAAATCCGCCGTGTCCGGATGGGCGTGCCGGGATAAAGGGGGTGATCGAAACCCAATGGCGGGTAGGGTGCGCATGTGACTGTCGCCATCCGAGCCATCTATGAGGGAGGAAAACTCCGGCCGCTTGAGCCGTTGGAGTTGGCCGAAAACTCGGTGGTGCAAATCTCACTGGAGACCGGACAGGACGACGCCGAGCGCCGGGAGTGGCTGGATCAGGACCAACGGTCGCTGACAGGCGTGTGGGATAACGAAGCTGACGACGTTTACAATATTTTGCTCACGCGATGATGTGATCCTGCTGCCGATTCCGTTCACGGATTTGAGTGGCTCCAAGGTGAGGCCCGCTACGAACAGGCGCGCCGCAGCCTGCTGAATCCACTCCAAGCCAGCGCGAACCTCGTCAAGCCGGAGTAGGGCGGGTGGGGGGCTCCATGCAACGGGAGCCTGAAGGAGCGGCGGAACGTGTCCGCCGATGCCCATGGAAAGCCAATGAGTCGAGCGAAGCGCTTTCCATTGTCTCCTCATGGTCAGGGCGATCATGCATCGCCCCTCCATCCATGGAAAGCCAATGAGTCGAGCGAAGCGCTTTCCATTGTCTCCTCATGGTCAGGGCGATCATGCATCGCCCCTCCATCCATGGGAAGCCAATGAGGTGAGCGAAGCGCTTTCCATGGTCCCCTCATGGTCAGGGCGATCATGCATCGCCCCTCCATCACCCCAACAACCTCTTCACCCAGGGCGCCTCAAACAACGCGAAGCCTCCATCCGCCAGCTTCGCCTTCTCCGGATTCCTCCGGATGTAACGCGCGACGTTGATGAAGTGATCCCAATCGCGAATCAGCCGATCAAAGTAATCTTTCTGCCACAGAGAACCCGATGTCTCGCTCGCCTTGTTGATCGGTGTGGCGCTGAACCGTTTCCAGCCGGCAACGATCCTTGAAAGTGATTGTCCCGACGCCGGCGACATCAGCACATGCACATGATTGGGCATGATCACCCGGGAGTGGATCAGATATTGGGAGCCGTCGCAGCGGTCGAGCGTGGCCGCCACCTTCTCTGCGTTCGCGGGCCTTGCGAGCAGGCAGGAACCATGGCCTTCGTCCATCCATTGATCGATGCGCATCGAGAAGCGTTTGTGATATTCCATCTCGGCTTCAAGCGACCAGGGCTTTGCATGAGTCAGCAACCATTCCTCGCGCTCGTCGCGCCACTCGGTGAGAAGCTGGGTCGGAATCGAGTCACTCAGGCGGAAGGTGATGAAACACGTCACCCTGTCCTGGCTCCAGTTCGGCAAGCGGTTCCGCTGTTTCCCGATCTCCGCGAACTCGTTGAGAAATTTCAGCTCGGGGTATGAGGAAGAATCCGACTCCATGATTGATGATGGATGACAGCGACTACACCCACAGCCGTCAACCACGGAGCGGCGGAACGTGTCCGCCGATGTCCATGGAAAGCCAATGACCCGAGCAAAGCGCTTTCCATGGTCACCTCATGGTCAGGGCGATCATGCATCGCCCCTCCGTCCATGGAAAGCCAATGACCCGAGTGAAGCGATTTCCATTGTCTCAAGGAGCGGCGGAACGTGTCCGCCGATGTCGATGGAAAGCCAATGACCCGAGCAAAGCGCTTTCCATTGTCTCCCATGGGCAGGGCGAACATGTTTCGCCCCTCCGTCCATGGAAAGCCAATGAAGTGAGCGAAGCGCTTTGCATTGTTTCATGGAGCGGCGGAACGCGTCCGCCGATGTCCATTGCAAAGACCATGGCCGGATTCTCCCTTGACTGAAGCCGCATGGGACTGTCGGCAAGGTCGGGCCCTCAACACAGACATGTGGCGGGTCAATGGCATGGAAAGGGATCATGGCGTGATCGCAAAGAGGTTCCTCAGATCCAGCCTTTGGTCATGAATGAGGAGAGGAAGAATAGCCTCCGGCTTCGCCGTGCCACGCCGGGACGGGTCCGGCGGAAGAAGGTGAAGTGGGCGCGCCCGGCGGTCGCATCCTATCTGGGTGGATTTTACAAACTCCGCTCCTTGATCTCGGCGGTGATCTTGGCGGTGAATTCCTCCAGCGTCAGGGTGATGAGGTCTTCGTTGTCGCGGTGGCGGACGGAGACGGTGCCTTCCTCGACCTCCTTGGCGCCGATGACGAGCATGTAAGGCACGCGGTCGAGGCGGGCGTTGCGGATTTTTGCGCCGACCTTTTCATTGGTGCGGTCCACGGCGACGCGCACACCGAGGTCGGCGAGCTTGGCGGCGGTGGCCTCGGCGGCTTCGAGGGTTTTCTCGGAAATCGGGATGACGCGGACTTGCTCGGGCGCGAGCCAGACGGGGAATTTGCCTTCGAAGTGCTCGATGAGCAGGCCGGTGAAGCGCTCGAGAGAGCCGAACGGCGCGCGGTGGATCATGACCGGGACGTGCGGCTGGTTGTCCGCGCCGACGTAGGTGAGGCCGAATCGAACCGGCAGGTTGTAGTCCACCTGCACGGTGCCGAGCTGCCAGTCGCGGCCGATGACGTCCTTGACGACGAAGTCGATCTTCGGGCCGTAGAACGCGGCCTCGCCGATTTCCTCGGTGTATTCGACGCCGAGCGTTTGCACGGCTTCGCGGAGCGCGGCTTCCGCCTTGTCCCAGTTTTCCGCGGAGCCGACGTATTTGTCCGACTCGGGATCGCGGAGGGAAAGGCGCACGCGGTATTCGTGCATGCCCAGCGTGTTGAGGACTTTCTTGACGAGGTCGAGGCAGCCGGTCACTTCGGCGGCGACTTGGTCCGGGGTGCAGAAGAGGTGGGCGTCGTCCTGGGTGAAGCCGCGGACGCGGGTCATGCCGCCGAGCTCGCCGGATTGCTCCCAGCGGTAAACGGTGCCGAACTCGGCCAGCCTAACCGGCAGGTCGCGGTAGGAGTGGTGGTCGCTCGCGTAAATCTTGATGTGGTGCGGGCAGTTCATCGGCTTGAGCAGATAGCCCTCGTAGGTGCCGTCTGACAGACCGTTGATGAGGGTGGCGCAGGTCGCGTCCTCGTCGGCGAGTTTCTCCAGCACGTCGCGCTCGGCGATGGCCGGATACTGGCTCTCCTGATAGTAGGGGAAATGGCCGGAAGTCCGATAGAGGTCGAGCTTGCCGATGTGCGGGGTGAAGACCTGCGAGTAGCCCTGCTTGTCGAGCTCCTGGGTGATGAATTCCTGCAGCGAGCGGCGGACGAGCGCGCCTTTGGGTTTCCAGAGGATGAGGCCCTGGCCGACCATTTCGTCGATGTGGAAAAGTCCGAGCTCCTTGCCGAGGCGGCGGTGGTCTCGCTTCTTCGCTTCTTCGAGGCGGGTGAGGTGCTCCAGCAGCTCGGTGGAGTTCTTGAAGCAGGTGCCGTAAATCCGTTGCAGCGACTGGCGGTCCTTGTCGCCTTTATAATAGGAGCTCGCCACGCTCATCACCTTGAACGCCTTGCAATTCCCGGTGCGCCCGACGTGCGGGCCGGCGCAGAGGTCCCAGAAATCGCCGTTTTTGAAGATCGAGATTTCCTCGTTTTCCGGGATGTCGTTGAGCAGATCGACCTTGAAAACGCTCTCGATTTCGCGGTCGGCGACGGCGCCGAGGCGGCCGGCCTTCGCGAGTTCCAGCGCCTCGGCGCGGGAGACGGTGATGCGCTCGAAGGGGTCGTTGTCCTTCACCACCTTTTTCATCTCCTCCTCGATCCGCGGGAAATCCTCGGGCGAGATCCGGTGCTTGAGATCCATGTCGTAGTAAAACCCGTTCTCCACCGGCGGGCCGGCGGCGAGTTGGACGTCAGGCCACAGCCGGCAGATGGCGGTGGCGAGGACGTGGGCACACGAGTGGCGGAGCCGCTCGATGTCTGACATCTGGTGGCGTTCTTCGAGAGTCTTGCGTTCGGTGGACATGGGAAGAGGTTATGAGTTGGAAGTTGAGAGCTTGGAGGAAGAGAAGAGTTTTTTAACCGCAGATGAACGCGGATGGACACAGATAAGAAAAAAGATGATGGCTGTCTGACTGAGGCTTGGAGAAAAAACTGAATTACAAACTCTTATCCCTTCTTCCATCTGCGTGCATCTGTGGTTGAACCATTCTTCTGTTTGATTTCACCGGTCCATCAGCGCGAACTTGAGTTCGGCTTCGGAAACGACCTCGCCGTTGACGAGGCATCGGGCGCGGGTCTGGCCGATGGAGCCGCGCATTTTGATGATCTCAGTCTCGATGAAAAGCGTGTCGCCGGGGAAAACCGGACGCCGCCATTTGACGCTGTCGGCGCTCATGAAGTAACCGATTTTTCCGCTGTTCTCCGGCTTGCGGAGCATCAGCACCGAGGAAACCTGCGCCATCGCTTCAAGCTGCAGGACGCCGGGCATGATCGGGTGGCCGGGGAAGTGGCCGGCGAAGTAGGGCTCGTTGATGGTGACGTTTTTCACGGCGATGCACTTGCTGTCGCCGAGGCAATCGACGATGCGGTCCACCATCAGGAACGGGTAGCGGTGCGGCAGGATTTTCATCACTTCGTTGATGTCGAGCACGCTCTCGCCGTCCGGGATGGAGACGGGGGCGGGGACCATCGAGCGCATCCGGGCGTATTCGGTTTTCAGCTTGGCGGCCATCATTGTGTTCGGGCCGTGGCCGGGCTTCACGGCGATGACGTGGCCGAGGATCTTGATGCCGGCGAGCATCAGGTCGCCGATGAGATCGAGCGCCTTGTGGCGGGCGAACTCGTTGGTGAAACGCATCGATTCCTTCGACATGATTTCGTTGCCGCGGATGACCACGGCGCTTTCCAGCGAGCCGCCTTTGATCAGGCCCTTGTCGAGCAGCGGCTTGACGTCCTCGTAATAAACAAAGGTCCGCGCGGCGCAGATTTCTTTTTCGTAGGTCTCCGGATTGACCTCGCTGGAGAAATACTGGGTGAAGCGTCCTTCCGGGCCGACGTTGGTGACGGAGACCTTGAAGGTCTTGCACGGGACGATGGTGATGATGGTGCCGTCGCCGGTCTCCAGGTGGATCGGCTCGCGGATTTCCCAAACCTTGCGCGGGGCGTTTTGGGCGAGCGTGCCGACTTTTTTGATCAGCTCCACGAAAGGGCGGGAAGAGCCGTCGCCGATCGGCGGCTCGTTGGCGTCCATCTCGATGAGCGCGTTGTCCACGCCCATGCCGGTCAGCGCGGAAATGACGTGCTCGACGGTGTGAACCTTGACCGAACCTTCCGCGAGCGTGGTCGCGCGCTCGACGGTCTGGACCTTGTCAACGCAGGCGTTGATGAACGGCTGGTCCGGCAAATCGATGCGGCGGAACTTGAAGCCGTGGCCTTCCGGCGCGGGTTTGAGGGTGAGGGTGACCTTCTGTCCGGTGTGGAGAGAGGTGCCTTCGAGAGTGGCTTGACCAGCGAGAGTGTGTTGAACAGCAGCGGACATGGGGGCGCAGGTTTCATTTTTACCCGCGAAGTATCAAGCCGGAATGGTGGGGGCGCCTCAACGCCGCCTCAGCGGTTGAGCCAGTCACGGAAGACGGCCTTGTCGGCGGGGAGCAGGGTGGCGACTTTTTCGCGCCGGGCGAGGATGGCGAGGCGCTCGGGGATCTCCACGCAGTTCGGGCCGAGCTCGGCTTCCATCACGTCGAGGAACTTGGCGGGGTGGGCGGTTTCCAACGTGACGGTGGCGCTGGCCGGGTGGGCGGCGCGCCATTTCTGGGCGGCCAGCCAGCCGACCGCGCCGTGCGGGTCGATCTCGTAATCGTAGAGCGCCTTGACGGTGCGGATGGCGGCGCGCGTCTGGTCGTCGGTGAACGACATGCCGGCGATGCGGTTTTTCATGGCCTCCCACGAGCCGCCGAAAAGTGACTGCATGCGGACGAAGTTAGACGGGGCTCCGACGTCCATGGCGTTTGAAATTGTCGGCACGCTGGGGCGCGGCGCGTATTGGCCGGTGCGGAGGAATTCCGGAACCACGTCGTTGCGGTTGGTGGCGGCGACGAAGTGATCGACCGGCAGGCCGAGCTGCATGGCGAGCAGGCCGGCGGTGAGGTTGCCGAAATTTCCCGACGGGATGACGAAGGTGGGGATGACGCCTTCCGGCAGCTGGCGGGCGGCGTGGATGTAGTAGAAACTCTGCGGCACGAGGCGCGCGAGGTTGATGGAGTTCGCGGAGGTCAGGTTGAGCCGCTCCGAGAGCTCGCGGTCGAGGAAGGCGGATTTGACGAGCGCCTGGCAGTCGTCGAACGAGCCCTCGATTTCCAAGGCGGTGATGTTTCCGCCGAGGGCGGTGAGTTGTTTTTCCTGAAGCCCGGAAACCTTGCCTTGCGGATAGAGAATGATGACGCGGGTGCCGGGCACGTTGTGGAACGCGGAGGCGACCGCGCCGCCGGTGTCGCCGGAAGTGGCGACGAGGACGGTGAGCTCGCGGTCTTCGCCGCGGGTGAGCCAGGCCATCAGGCGGGCCATGAACCGCGCGCCGAAGTCCTTGAAGGCAAGCGTGGGGCCGTGGAAAAGTTCGAGAACATGGTCGCCCGGTCCGAGCGTGACGAGCGGCGCGTCGAAGGTGACGGTGCCTTCCACGATGTCCACGATCGCCTGCGGCGGGACGTCCTCGCCGAAGAAAGCATCCGCCACGGCGATGCCGATTTCCGGGAAAGTGAGCTCACGCCAGATCTCCCAGAATCCGCCGTCGAGCACGGGCAGTTTGTCCGGCATGTAAAGGCCGTTGTCCGGCGGCAGCGAGCGCAGGATGGCTTCCTTGAGATCGACGCGGTGGGCGGGGTTGTTGGTCGAGTGATAGAGCACGGCGGGAGGAAGAATTGAATTCTAATATTCCAATGAATTACGATTGGGTGAAATCTCCCTCATCCTCCAAGCAAAGAGAAATTGCTTCCCTGATGCGCAGGTCCAGTTCGTCAAAAGACTTCGCCTGGGTGTGGCAGCCGTGAAGCGATGGAACGCTTGCGACCAGCCAGCCTTCTGAATCCCGTTCGATGACAACATTGAATTTCTGCTGCATGATGTATGAGTTTAGTCGGAGTTGCGGTTTTTGGAACTGTTTAATCGACTACGTGGACGCCGTGCGGATTGATCTTTGAGACGTAGGCTTGGTTTTCGATCGGGATGGCGGAGAAGATTTTGCTGACGGCGTCGGCGACTTTGCGGGCGGTTTCCTCGCCTTCGCAAAGCGCGAAGACGGAGGGGCCGGCGCCGGAGATGGAGAATCCGAGGGCTCCCGCAGCGAGGGCGGCGCGCTTGGCTTTGTAGAAATCCGGGATGAGTTTCTGGCGGCGCGGCTCGGCGATGACGTCGTGGATGGAGCGGGAAATCAGGCCGTAGTCTTCCTGGATGAGGCCGCAAAGCAGGCCGCCGAGGTTGCCGATCTGTTGGGTGGCGTTTTCGAGCGGGATTTCCTTGGGCAGGATCTCGCGGGCGACTTTGGTGAGGATCTCGATGTCCGGGTGGACGACGGCGGCCCACAGGTTTTTGGGAGCGGGGATCTGCGCGAAGTCGAGCTCGTCGTTGGAGCGGATGAAGACGATGCCGCCGAAGAGGCAGGGCGCGACGTTGTCGGCGTGCCAGGCGCCGTCGGCGGAGGCCTCGCCGGCCATGGCGAAGGGGAGGAGTTGTTTTTTGCTGAGCGGGTTGCCGATCAGGTGGTTGACGGCGAAAGCGCCGGCGACGGACGAGGCGGAGGAGGATCCGAGACCGGAGCCGAAAGGCATTTTCTTGTGGATTTCCATCTCGATGCCGCGATCGGACATGCCGAGGTGTTTGAGTAAATCGAGCGCGGCGACGCCGGCGCAGTTTTGCGCGGGATTTTTCGGGAGCTTGCCGTTGTCGCCGGTAATCTTGGTGATGTGAAGGCCGGGCTTGTCGCTGAAGCGCACGACGATTTCATCGCCGGGTGCGTCGATGGCGAAACCGAGGACATCATAACCGCAGGCGACGTTGGCCACCGTGGCGGGAGCAAAGACGCGAATTTCAGGAGAATTGGACATAAGGAAAGCGCTCGCGGAGAGCGGGCGGAGTCTGCGGGCGGACGTCCCCGCTATTCAAGCGCGGAAACACCGGACTGCGCGCCTCAGCGGATCATGTCGTAAACCACGATCTTCTTGCTGAGCGGCTTGAGGACTTCGGTGACTTTTTGGACGTGGCGCGGGTGGCTCTCGTAGGCGCGAAGGGATTCCGCGGAATCGAAACGCATGGTCATGCCGATGTCGAACGAGTCATCGACGACAGGCCGGTCGCTGGCGAGGGCGGTGCCGGAATCGAGAAATTTCAAACCGGGGATGGCGCGGAGCTCATTGGAGGCTGCAATGACGGCCTGGCGGTCGGTGGGGTTTCCCGGGCGTTTAAGCCAGACGAAGACGACGTGATCGACGGAACCGCGGGCTGCGGGCGGGGCGATGGTGGAGCAGGAGGCCAGAACGAGACTGGCGGCGAGGGTGAGAATTGATTTCATGGGGAAATGGTGCGCTCGCGGCGACCGGTGATCGCCGCTACGCTTAGAAGAACCAGCCGCGTTTCTTGCGCTTGTAGGAGCCGTCGCCGACGGAAATCACCTTGATGTGTGTCTCGGTGAGGCCGTTTTCGCGGAAGCCGAGTTTTTTGGCGGCGCGGGGTGTGAGGTCGAGATGGCGGCCTGCGATGAAGGGTCCGCGGTCGTTGATGCGGACTTTGAGGGACTTGCCGTTCTCCAGATTGGTGACCTTGACGAGGCAGGGCAGGGGAAGGGTTTTGTGGGCGCCGGTGATGTGCCATGGCATGACTTTTTCACCAAGCGAGGTGTTGCCGCGCTTGAGGCCGAAGAACGAGGATTCGTTATACCACGAGCAGGTGCCGGTTTCCTCGAAGTCGAGCGCGGCATCCACGCTCATCGGCTGATAGTGCTGGCCGCGCACCGTGTAGGAGCGGGTCTGATAGCCGCGGTAGCCGCCGCAGGAGGTGAAAACAAAAACCGCCACGCTGCAGATGGCGGCGAGGCGGAGCGTTGGGTTTTTGAAGAGGCGGGAAATCACGATTTGCGTTCGCGGATGACTTGGAGGGTGGTGGCGACTTTTTCCTTCATCTCCTTGCCCGGCTTGAATTTCACGGCGGCGCGGGCGGGGATCGGCACGTCCTTGGCGGGATCTTTCGGGTTGCGGCCGATCTTGGCCTTCATCTCGCGGACCTGGAACGCGCCGAAATTCCGCATCACGACGGTGTCGCCGTGGGCGAGCGAGTCGGTGATTTCATCGATGAGGGTTTGCACGACTTCGTGCACGTCCTGCTGGGTGATTTCAAGTCCCTTGGCGCCGAGCTGATCGGTGATTTTGATGACGAGTTCGCGTTTGGTGATGGTGGCCATGGGAGTAGGGAAAGTGTTGATGATTAACGATGCGGGCTGATTGAACTACGAGGACGGCGGTTTTGTCTCCTCAAAAATCGTTTAATTCAATGCGCTTTCCGTGCCAGCGCGGGGACAAATTGCAAAATCGGCGGATGATTCGCAACCGACTCTGCCGGAATGTCTAATCGCTGGATTCCGGCGGAGTGGTTCCGAGCACGGCGTGGGTGGTTTTGAAGTGGAGTTTGGCAACTTTTCCGAGGACTTCCGGTCCGTCGCGGGCGACGAGTTCGCGGGCGGCTTGGACCACGGCGTCCGATGCCCCGAGCGGAAGCTTGATGCCGGCGGCGGCCGAGGTTTTATCCATCCAGTCGATGAAGCGCTCGCGGGCGAGGATGGAAGCGGCGGCGACGGCGGTGTCGGACTCGCCCTTGGTGCGTTGTTCGAGTTGGAGGGTGAGGCCTTTTTCCTTGAGCGCGCGCTGGAGGATCTCGGGGCGGGCGAACTGGTCGCTGAGCGTGCGCGGACAGTCCGGGCGGGCGGCGGCGAGGGTTTCGATGACGCGGGCATGGCCCCATGCCAGCAGGCGGTTGAGGTTTTTGAACGACGCGTGCATCGTGTTATAACGCTCCGGCCCGATCGCGACGACGGCGGTGGTGCAGCCGGGCGTCTCGCGGATGATCGCGGCGAGCTGGCGGATGCGGGCGGGGCTGGTGACGCGCTTCGAGTCCATGATCCCGGCGGCTATCAAGCGGCGGGCGATGGTGGCATCCGTGTAAGCGCCGGCGATGACGAGCGGGCCGAAATAATCGCCCTTGCCGCTTTCATCGATGCCGAAGTGCGGTTCGAATTTGTCGGGTTCGAGAACCTCCTCGTAGTCTAACTTCGCTACGCCGGTGACTTCGGGTTCGAGCGTGAAGCGGATGAAGTCTTCCGTATCCTTGCCCTGGATGAGGACCTTGGGGCCCTTTTCGTAAACCGTCACGTTGAGCTTGCCCTTGCGCGCGGCGAACAGGGCGTAGGGCTTGGTCTCGAAATCATAGCCCTGCCGCTCCAACACGTGGCGGAGGGTTTCCGCCTGGGCGGAAGTGAGCGGCGCGGTGTGGGTGGTCATGAAATTACTCGGCGACGACGAACATCGCGCCGAACTGGTTGCTCGGCACGGGCTTGTCCGGATTCACCGCCATTTGGGAAATGTCGCCGTCGAGAAACAGCGCGTCCTTGCAGCCGAGCTTGAGAAACAGTCCGGCGAAGTCCCATAAACTCACCATTTCTCCTTTTTCGGTGATGGCGAAAACCAGTTGTTTCTGGTCATCCACCCCGACGCCGTTAGGCTTGAGGAAGAAATTTCCCGGGGCGTCGGCCAGGTTCAGTTCGTGGAGCGTCTTCCGTTTCTCGATGTGGAGTCCGCTAGGAATCCCGCCGGGTTCGAATATGCCGGCGTTCATGATGAATATCACGGCCTTTCCTTGTTTGGCGAATGCCGCCTGCACCCGCTCAAAGCTGCGATAAGGCACATCGGTTTGATCTTTCCAAACCACTTGCACCTGCTTTGGCGCGAGGCGGACCACGCGGAATCTCACTCCGGCGGATTCGATGGATTCCTCAACGATTTCCGCGTGGAGGACAAGATGGCTCATCAGGAGAATGATGACAGGAAATCGGATCACTCCGGGATCGAGTCGTAGATTCCCTCCAGCGAGAGCACGGTGTAGGCGGTGACGAGGACGGGGTTGGACTCCATCCAGCGGCCGTTGTCATTGATCCACGAGCCGTTCTCGCGCTGGGCGGCGAGGATCTTGTTGCCGAGGTCGTTGCGCCAGTCGGCCTCGGTGCCGTCCGCGAGTTTGAGGTTGTCGACGTTGGCTGCGGTGAGCGCCTTGGACATGGTCTGATAGTAATAGTAGATGCCCTGGGTTCCCATGCCGGGGTTTTCGGCGAGGGTGTAGTTTTTGCCGAGCCATTCCTTGACTGCGATCACCCGTGGATCATTGGCGCTGACCTTGGCGTAGATGAATGACAGGAGCCCGGCATACGACATGGAGCCATAGGAGCGGAGCGCGGTGCGGCCGTTGGGGAGCTTCTCCTCGCCGGCTTTGGTTTCGTTAGGTCCGTAGATGAATCCGCCTTTGTTGTTCGGGTCGTTGGACGCCCATTCGCTGTCGTTGGTTTCCTCGAGGTTCTGGCAGCGCGAGAGGAAGGTGACCGCGGCGCCCCAGTCGAGATCCGGCTGGTCGCCGTGTTTGCCGTCCTCGATGACCTTCTTCGAAAGCGCGAGCGCCTCGATGGCGAGGTAGGTGTTGGACATGTCGGCGCGGTCGTTTTTGGAGCCGTAGCCGACGCCGCCGTCGTTCGGGTTGTCGGTTTCCTTGGCCTTGTCGATGTCCCACTGCTGGCCGATGAGGTGCTTGCGGGCCTTGACGATGGCGGGCTCGTAGGCTTCGCGGCCGGAGGCGACGAGGGCGGTCACGGCGGTGGCGGTGTTGTAAACCGACAGGCCGCGGTTGTAGATGCCGCCGTCTTCTTTCTGTTGGGCGAGAAGCCAGGTGAAGCCTTTTTCGAGCGGCTCTGGAAACGGGGCCTTGCGGTCCAGACTCGGGTCGCGGGCGAGGGCGGTGAGCGCGAGCGCGGTGAAGGCGGGCAGTTCGCCGTCGTCCCAGTTGCCATCGGGTTTCTGCTGGGTCTTGAGCCAGGCGTTGCCGCGGGCGATCGACTGGCGGATTTCCTGTTTGAGGGACTCGTGGCGGCCGGGGGCTTTCCCCGCGGCGCTGCCGATGGTGGTGCCGAGGATGATGAGCGTGGATAGTAATTTCATGGTTTCGGGAGAGGGCTGGTGTCCGAGTAAGCAGCGATGATCACGGTGACATTTGTTTCTAGGGGCGGCACTCTTTTGGGAAAGGCGACCCATGCGGTGTCGTCCTGATTGTCGGTGCCGGGATAATTGATGATCGCGGCGGGGGAGACGAGAATCGCGGCGATGTCGCCGGTGATTTCCGGGACGTATTTGCCCTCGTTGAAATCCGAGCCGCTGTAAACCCACGGTCCCGCGTCCATGGCGGTGGTTTTCACGGCATGTTGGATCCAGTCGTTGATCGGGACGCGGCGGGTGCGGCCCTGGTCATCCCATTCCACATCGATGGCGATGCGGGCACCGGCTTTGATGGCGGCGGGGACCTCCGGGTATTTGTCCGTCAGGCGACCGTCTTCGTCGGGGATCAAGAAAAGCTCGCGAGACGGGGGGTAGCGAAGCAGGGAGAAGGCGAGATTGAGGTGAGTGGAGGAAATCTCGCTGATCAGCAATGCTTCGTGGAGTTTCCCTTGAGCGAGCACGATGAGGTATTCGATGAGCCCTTCCGCCATGTTGACCTTTGCGGGGAAGCGGATTTCCCGGGTCTTTTGGTCGAAAGTCACCGCGCCGATTTGGTGCTTTGTCTCGCTGAGTTTGACCACCGAGGGTTTGACTGGCTCCGCGGTGGGCGCGCTGTCTTGGGCCAGCGCCAACGAGGCGCAAATCGGGATGAGGATGAGGCTGTGGAAAAGCATTTTGAAATTGTCTGTCTGGTGAAACGCCCGGGCGTCAGCGAATCTTAGAACCGTTTGCGGGGGCTTCGGTTTTTTTCGGCGGCAGATTCAGGGTGGTGGCGAATTCGCTCCAGCACAGGCGGGTGACGCGGAAGTTGAGCGCGTCCTGCGGGCTTTCGCCAGCCGCCAAACCGGCGGGCGGCGTGTAGGCGGTGGCGCGGCCCAGATGGCTTTGGATGAGCAGGAAAACCGTCTTCAAAATGTCGTCGCGGAGGGTGTCGGGCGACTCCGCAGTGAAGGAACGCACTTCCGTGGAAACCGATTTTTTCTCCGGGCCGGAGAGCCAAATGGCGACGGGCGCGGGACCCTTGGTGGTGCTGCTGATCTTGCCCGGGGTGACCGTGGTTTTGATTTTCACGATGCCCGAGGACGCGCGTTCCAAATCACGGGCGACGCCTTCGAGGATGGGAGTGAGGGTTTTCGCGCTCTTTTTCGCGGTGCCGGCACGCAGCGAGAGGGTGATGGCTGTTTCGGGTTTGGCGTTCCAATCCGGCAGGGTCGGGCGCAGGCGTTTGATCGCGGAAATGGCGGTGGCGGCTTGGCCTTCGTCGGGATGGGTCAGATCGATGACCCGCTCCCAAGCCAGCAAGGCACGTTGGAATTCCTCTTTTTCCTCAAGCAGCGTCGCCAGTTCGATGAGATGGGCGGAGCCCGCGGGCGAGCGCACGCCGTAATCTTGCAGGCTCGGTGGAATCGTCAGATCGCCCAGTTCGATGACCGGTTTGGGTGGCTCGACCGGCGGCGGGGGCGGAGCCACCACGGGGACGGAAATTGCGTCGTCCACTTGGTCGGTCTGCGGCAGTGATGACTCGATTCTCACCCGGATCGCCGCAAGTTTCGACTCGGACGGCGGCGTCACGAAATCCATGTGGCGGGTGTTGCCCCACCAAACTCCCCCGGCGACAGCCAGGACGAGAAAGATGACCACTGGAATGGGAACGCGCACGGCGGCAAGGTGGCGCGGACTCACGCCGCCGGAAAGCGGAAATCTCACGCCGCGCTAAAAACAAAACGCCCCGCCCGGAAAGCCGGTGGAGCGTCTTGAGAGAAAAACCAAATTCGCCGGATCAGTTGGCGCTCTTGACGAGGAGGGCGCGCTTGCCGACCCGCTCGCGGAGATAATGCAGCTTGGCGCGGCGGACTTTGCCACGGTTGGTGACTTCGATCTTCGCGATCCGCGGGGTGTGGAGCGGGAAAACACGCTCGACGCCTTCGCCGTAGGAAATCTTGCGGACGGTGAACGCGGCGTTCACGCCGGAACCGCCACGGGCGAGAACGATGCCAGCGAAGATCTGGACGCGCTCTTTACCACCTTCGACAACCCGGCAATGGACCTTCACGGTGTCGCCGACGTTGAACTCGGTGACGTCTTGCTTCAATTGCTCTGATTCGATCTTCTTAATGATGTGCATGGGGTCCTCCTTCGCGGAAAATAATGTGCTGCCTGCGGTGTCTTTGCGGTGTGCCCTGACGCGCGGGGCGGCAGAGCTACTGGATCAGTTTGTGGATTGCAACCGTGAAATCACTCGAAATTCATGGTTTTCCATAAACCGCCGCCGGATCGAACGACTTTCCGGGGCCGATGAGCTCCAATTTCGTCGTCTCGCCGCTCACGGCGGCCACCACCTTGCGGTAGAAGCACGAATTCCGGCCGGTGTGGCAGGCCCCCGCGCCGATTTGCTCGACCATGAGAATCAACGCGTCCTGATCGCAATCCGTGCGGATTTCGACGATCCGCTGGATGTGGCCGGAGGTCGCGCCTTTGTGCCAGAATTCCTGCCGCGAGCGCGACCAGTAAACCGCCTCGCCGATTTCCAGCGTCCGCCGCAGCGATTCCTCGTTCATGTAGGCGAGCATCAGCGGTTCGCGGGTCGTCGCGTCCATCGCCAGCGCCGGGACGAGGCCGTCGGCGTCGAATTTCGGGGAGAAATCCGCGCCTTCCTCGACGGCGACCTTGGCGCCCCGCGGGGCGAAAATGTTTTTGAAATCCATGCGCGGACCGTGAAACGAGTCGTCCGGGCTGTCCAGTTTTTCCGCCGCGTTCACATCTGCTGCTCGGCGCTGCGCATCAGGATGTCCCCGATCTCGACGTGCGCGGGTGCTTCGAGGATGGTGAGGACGGCCCACGCGACATCGGACGGCTCGAGCATTTTCATCGCGGCGCGGGTCTGCGCCAGCGATTGCTCGCGGCCGAGGAAATAGGAATCCAGCAGCGGCGTATCGACGAAGCCCGGAGAAACGCAGGCGACTTGGATCGGTGATCTCACCGACTTGAGCTCGGCGCGCAGCGCGTCGGTGATGGCCCTGACCGCGAACTTGGTCGGCGCGTAGAATCCGCCGGACGGCGGCACGCGGTGGCCGCTCATCGAGGAAACGTTGACGATGCGCCCGCCGCTGGCGGGGAAGTGTTTGAGCGAGAGCTGGCAGCAGAGGGCCAGCGCCATCACGTTGACGCGCCACATTTCCTCCCAGTCGGCGGGGTTGCCGTCGATGATCCGCGAGAGGTAGGCGGTGCCGGCGCAGTTCACCAGCCCGTCGATTTTCCCCAAGCCTTGGAAAATCGATGAAACCTGCTCGCGCTGGGTCAGGTCCGCGAGGATCGGCGAGACGTCTTCGGAGAGGGCGGACGGCCGGCGGGTGACGCCGAGGACGTTGGCCCCGCGCGCGACGAGGAGTTCACAAAGTGCCTGCCCGATGCCGCTGGAGGCGCCGGTGACGAGCAGGGTTTTGCCTTGCAGCGATGTCATGCGGGCACGGTGTCAGATCCGGCGGGCGCGGGCAATGCTTTGAAGAGCTCTGACAAATCCGGCAGGTCCGCCGCTGAGCGGGCCGGCTGCGACGAGATGATCTGGCCGTCGCGGAAAAGGAAGGCGCCGGGCATTTGCAGGCCGTCGCCCGCGAGATGACCCAGGCCGCAGCCTTTGAAAATCGCCACCGCGCCGCGCCACCAGACGTGCGGGCCGAACAGTTCGAGGAAGCCGCCTTTTCCCAAACCGAAGGCCCGATAGAGTTCGCAGCGCGGGTCGGCGATGCGGGCGACGCCGCTGCGCTCGCCGAGGTATTTGGTTTCCCGGCCGTTTTGCAGCATGTGGACGAGCACCAGTTCCGCGCCGTGGGCGATGGCCTCTTTCTGAATGCCTTCCAAGCCGCGGAGGATCTGGCGGGTGAAGGTGCAGCCGAAGTGGCGGAGGAAAACCAGAGCCAGCGTTTTCGAGTCGGACGCCTCGGCGATGGTCTGACCGTTGGATAGATGATAGGTGGCGGCGGCTTCGGAAATGCTGTATGGCTCGGAGCGGGTGGGCGGCACGCCGGTGTGGGCGCGGACGCTGGCCCACAGGATCCCGGCGAAGGGGAGCCACCAGATGACGTCGTCCGCGAGCAGCAGCCAGGCGGCCTTGGTGGGAATCTCGCGCTGGATGATTTCCAGGCCGAAGGCCACGATGCCGAGGCTGAACTTGAAGAACCCGATCAGCACGGTGAGCCAATGGTGCATCGGGTTTTTCGCCGCGATCAGCAGGCCGACGCCGAGCGCGCCGATCACCAGCCCGACGCCGCGCCAGAGGAGCGGATGATTCGGGCGGGCGATGCCAAGCCAGTCGAAACAGGCAAACGGCCAGAGATTCGCAGCCAGCGCGAACAGGATGTGATAGATCCCGGCGGCCAGCAGCGTCCGCCGCATCCAGCACGGGATTTCACAGCGTCCGCTCCGGCACAAGTAGGTCATGGCCGATCGTAAACGGCGATTTTGCCGGCGCAAGACGATGAATTGGAAAATCCGGGGCATTTTTCCATTGGCTGATCACGGTCCCCGGCTAGTTTCTCCGGAGCGATGACATTGACGACAATAGGTTTGCTGGTGCTGGGTTTGATCCTGCTGGTGGTGAGCGCCGAATGGCTGGTGAAGGGGGCCTCGCGATTGGCTGCGGTGTGCGGGATTTCCCCGCTGGTCATCGGACTGACGGTCGTGGCCTTCGGAACCAGCGCGCCGGAGTTGGCGGTGAGCGTGATGTCCGCCTTCAAGGGCCAGGCGGATCTGGCGCTGGGCAATGTGGTGGGCAGCAACATTTTCAACGTGCTCTTCATCCTGGGAGTCGCGGCTTTGGTCACGCCGCTGATAGTCGCGCAGCAACTGGTCCGGCTGGATGTGCCGGTGATGATCGTGGCTTCCGGCCTGATGCTGGTCCTGGGTCTTGACGGAAACATCAGCCGTCTGGATGGCGCGCTGCTTTTCGCCGGAGGCATCGGCTACACGTGGTTCCTGATCCGCCAGAGCCGCAGGGAAACCAGCGAGGCGGTGAAGTTGGAGTATGCCCAGGAGTTCGGCGGCGCGAAGGAAAAGCCCAGCCATTGGGCGGTCAACGTCGGCCTGATCCTGGTCGGCGTCGGCGGCCTGGTAATCGGCTCAAAGTTTCTGGTGGATGGCGCGGTGCAGATCGCCAAGCACTTCGGCGTCTCCGAGCTGATCATCGGGCTGACGATCGTCGCCGCGGGCACCTCGCTGCCGGAAGTGGCGACCTCGGTGGTGGCGGCCTTCCGTGGCGAGCGGGACATCGCGGTGGGAAATGTGGTGGGCAGCAATATTTTCAACATCCTCAGCGTGCTGGGGCTCGCCTCGGTGGTCGCGCCGGCCGGCATCAACGTGGCTAGGTCGGCGCTGGTCTTTGACATTCCGGTGATGATCGCCATCGCGGTGGCTTGCCTGCCGGTGTTCTTCGCGGACTATCAAATCAGCCGTTTGAACGGGGCCGCTTTCCTCGGGTTTTACGTCGCCTACGTGGTCTACCTGATTTTCTCCTCCACCCAGCACGACGCCCTGTCATCCTATCGGATGGTGTTGTTCTACGCGGTGGCCCCGGTCACGCTCGTCACGCTTCTGTTCATCACGGCGCGGGCGCTCCGCCGCCGCAGGGCCGCGCTCACTTGAGGCAGGCGATGAACTTGGACAAAAACGCGGCTCCTTCCTTGAGCGCGGAGATCTCGATGAATTCATCCACCGTATGCGCCTGGTCGATCGAGCCGGGGCCAATGCAGATGCAGGGAATCCCGCCGTTCGAGAGATGGGCCGCGTCGGAAAACCACGGCGCGCCGGCCAGTCCGGTCGCCGGGTCCGTGGCGAGCAGCGCCTGGATCATCGGGTGATCCGCCGCCGTTTCCATCGGCGGGTTCTCGTGCGGATTTACGATGCCGATCGGCAGGTCGTGAAACGCGAGGGTTTCGGTGAGCAGCTTCAGCGCGCCGCCCTCCGCGGCGAGCGCGGGAGTGATGCGGATGTCGATTTCCGCTTCTGCCAGGTCCGGCACGATGTTAGGCCGCGCGCCGCCGCGGATCATGCCGACGTTCATCGTTGAGCGGCCGAGCACCGGGTGGGTGAAGGTGGCGAGCTGGCCGCCGAGGTGGTGGTCGAGCTGGTCGAGCGAGCGCGTGAGTTTGAGAATCGCGTTCTCGCCGCGCTCCGGTTGCGAGCTGTGCGCGGCTTTGCCGGTGGCCCGCAAGGTCGCCCACAGCGAGCCCTTCGTCACGTGGACGACCTGCATCGACGTCGGCTCGCCGACCAGCGCGAAGCTGTAATCCCTGCCGTGCCGTTTCACGAAATCCTTCGATCCCCACTGGCCGGATTCCTCGCCCATGAACGCCACGAAATCCACCGCCACCGGCAAATCCGCCAACACGTCCTGATGGTCGTGCAGCGCCCACAGCATCGCGGCCATCGGGCCTTTCGTGTCGGACGCGCCGCGGCCCCAGAGTTTTCCGTCGCGGATCTCGCCGCCGAAGGGCTCGATCACCATCCCGCCGACGCCGACGGTGTCGAGGTGCGGTCCCAGCAGGATCCGCGGCCGCCCGTCGAGCGGCGCGAAGCGGGCGATCAGGTTCGGCCGGCCGGGCTTGATTTCCTCAAGCACCACCTCCGCGCCGATCGATTCCAGCCAGCCTGTCAGAAAGATGGCGAGCGTTTCCTCGCCGGTCTGCTCGGTGCCCGGCGCGTTGTCGGGATTGACTGATGGGATGCGGACAAGCTGCTGGAGAAGGGAAACAACGTCTTGGCTCATGACGGGAGAATCTGCCGAACCGGGCGGTGGAAGCAAGGTCTTACGTGAGGGTCACCCGTGGTTGATGTCGAAAAAAATCACGGCTCGCGTGTGAGGACTCGAAGTTGTTCCCGGTTCATTTGGGGGGAGGACGGCGCCAGGATTTTCTGACCTGCGATCGCATTGGCAGACATGAAACGTTTTCCTGACGCAAAAGTCATGATGCTCTGTTGCCTGCTAATCCGCAGAGTTGTCGGCGGCACGGGTCATGATGTTGTCGTCCATGGAGGCATGCCCGGCGTCCGTCATGGCATCCCGTGAAGGAGCCAAGGTGTTGCTCATCGAGCCCGGGTGTGTGAAGCCTCCTTGCAGATGCTCTCCGCCCTTTGCTCCTGGTTTCACGCAAGCGCCAGGCGCTCGTCGGAGGCGAGTTTTTCGCTGAGCTCGGGCCAACCGCCGGGGACCTGCATGTTGAAGCAGTGCAGGTAAACGGCGAGGATCTTGGGTTCGAAAATATCGACGAGGCGCTCGATGGTAGAGTTGAGGCGGTCGGTATCGAGTTTCTTGGGAAGGTTGCCGACGACGGAGCCCTTGCCGTCGTGCGGGATGCCCATGCCGTCGCAGAACATGGCGAGCAGCGATTGCTGGCCGGCCATCAGGTAGGCTTGCAGGAGGTGCTCGCCGATGGTGTCACAGGCGTTGATTTTGAGGGTTTTGTGAATCCAGGCGTATTGGTCGGCCATGGATTTTTTCTCGATGAAAACGGGGCGGAGCTTGCGGTTGGCGGCAAGGGTGGCGACGGCGGACCGATACACGTTCTTGTCGTTGGCGCGGAACCAATCGAGGATTTGAGTGACAATGGCGGGATCGACGGCGGAGTAGAGTTCGTGAGCTTTCACAGTGAGGGAAATTGGAATCTCGGGAAGTCAATGCGCTCACCCGTCGCGTGGCAAGGGCGGAGACGAGGGAAATCCGGACGATGGGTTAAATTGTAGGGATTGGGCGGGATTTTTCCAAGCCGGCGATGGACCGGTCATGGGCGCGGGAGAGGAATGCGAGGGCGCTCAAGGCTCCAACTCCCGCCAGAAACATGTCCCACTGGGTATCCCAGACATCGCCTTGGGTGCCGAGGAATGACTCGGACGCCTCGGCGGAAATGAGGGCGGCCAGCCACTCGATGAGTTCGTAGGTGGCGCTGAAGGCAAGGCAGAACGACATCACGCAGAAGCCGAGCCAGCCGCGGCGGGCGAGCACTCCGGTGCGGACGAAAATCTCGCGGCAGACGATCGCGGGCACGAAGCCCTGAGTGAGGTGGCCGAGGCGGTCGTAGTGGTTTCTATCTGCTCCGAAAAACGCGCTCACCCAGTCGCCGAGCGGCACCAGGGCGTAGGTGTAATGGCCGCCGATCAGCAGTACGATCATGTGAAACCCGATCAGGGAAAGGGACAGATTGGAAAAGCGCCAGCCCTTGGACTGGGCGATGAGCAGCGCGATGAAGCCGAGGAAGACCGGCGCCACTTCCATCCACCACGTGGGCCGGTCGAACGGCTGCCACGCGGACCAGGCGATCCACGGGCTGATGGCGGTTAGGAGGAGCAGGTTGGGGCGGGCTTTCAAGCGGGCTGCTTTTCAAGTGGGTTCACTTCAAGCCGAGCACCTTCGGAGCGCTGGCGTTGCCGAAGCGGTCGAGGGCGGTCACGGCGATGGCGTCGGCGCGCGGAATGGTGATGCTTTGGGAGCTGACCGGTGAAATTTTCATCGTGCGCCAAGTGCCGCCAATCTTGGCTTGGACTGCGAGTTTCGCAGTGCCGGAGCCGGGCGTGCAGCGGATCGAGGTGCCGCCGCTCTGGACGCTGGCGCTGACGCCGGGGGCGGCGGGCGCGTTGTCGTTGACCCACGGCATGGGCGGGATGGCGGCGGGCTGGGTGTAGGTGTTAGCAAGCCGGGTGGAAATGCCGCCTTGGTTTTTCACGAGGCTTTTCGCGCTCCAGTGGATGTGGCCGTTCCAGTTTTTGCCGGTCTTGCGGCTGAGGTCGATCTGGTGGGTGATTTCCGAAGCGGGCCGGTTGTCTTCCGAACCGCCGATGCGGGTGGTGGCGATGCCGGGCCAGACGGGGCGCGATCCTTGCTGGCGCCACCAGTTGAGGAGGGTGGAGAAACTTTGTTTTTGCGGCGAGTCCCGCCAGTAGAGTTGCGGGGCGAGGTAGTCGAGCCAGCCGTTTTTGAGCCACTTGCGCGAGTCGCCGGCGAGCTGCTCGTAGCTGTCGATGCCGGCCTCGATGCCCGCGGGGATGCCGGGCCGCCAGATGCCGAAGGGGCTGATGCCGACGCGGACCCAGGATTTCTGGCGCTTGACGGAGGAGTAGAGGCTGCTGACGAAGCCATCGACGTAGCTGCGCCGCTCGGCGGGGCTTTTTCCATCGGGGAAGCGCAGGCTGCCTGATGGATACGGATAGAAATAGTCGTCGAGGTGGACGCCGTCGATGTCGTAGCGCTTGACCACGTCGAGGATGACGTTGAGGGCGCGGGAGCGGGTGTCGGAGCTGGCGGGATCGCACCAGGTCATGGTGCCGAATTTCTTGGTGATGCCCGGCGCGCTGCGGCAGACGTGGTTTCCGGCGATCTGTTGGGAGTTGTTGGAAAGGGCGCGGAACGGGTTGAACCAGGCGTGGACCTCGATCCCGCGGGCGTGGGCCTGTTGGATGCAGTAGGCGAGGGGATCGTAGCCGGGCGAGCGGCCCATGGTGCCGGTGAGCGATGAACTCCACGGCTCGATGGATGAGGCGTAAACCGCGTCGCACTGCGGGCGGACCTGGAAGATGACCGCGTTCATCCTGAGCGCGGCGAGCTTGTCGAGGATGCCGCGCATTTCGGCTTGCTGGCTGGCGGCGCTGAGGCCGGGCGAGCTGGGCCAGTCGAGGTTATAAATGCAGGCGATCCAGGCACCGCGGAATTCGCGGGCGAGGGCGGGCGGGCGCTCGTTGACCGGGGCGTAGGACTGCGCCTGCGAGGCGGCGGCGAGCAGGCAGAGGAGCAAAAGCGGACGAATCATGGGGTGAGCATGACGAGTCCGGCGGCGCTCGGCAAGGTTTCCGGCAGTCCGGATTGATCTCACTTGGCCAGATAAGCCCGGACCAGAATCATCAGGGGGATGAGCGGCAGCGCGAGGGATGCGTCCTGCAGGGTGCGTTTCACCAGCTTGAAATTGATTTCGAAATACTTGCGTTCCTGCCACAGCAGCAAGTTCGGGAAGAAGAGCGGCACCCGCTTTTCATACGCGGCGAAGTCATCGAATTTCTCCCGGAGGTATCTGGCCTCGTTGCGCATCATCGGATAGAAAATCGCCAGATAGGCGACGCATGCCAGCAGCGCAAAATCCAAGCGCCCGGAGAGCAGCCCGAAGCCGAGCGCCATCAGGAAGGAGGCGAAGTAGAGCGGATTCCGGCAGATGGAATAGAGCTCGGTTTGCATGATGGTCTTGTCCTTGTGGCCGCCGATGGAAATCGTTGCGAGCCCCCGGCCCAGGATTCCGGCGAACATCAGGAGGGCTCCCGCGGTTTGTAAGGACAGGATGGCGAAATCGGAAAGTTTCAACGGGTCTGGAACCAGGAAAAAGTAGGCGACTAGGCCGACCGCCATGAGGCGGAAGAGCAGCTTGCGATTGAGATTGGTGAATCCTTGGGCGCTGAGGCGGGGTGATTTCATGGTTGAATAGCTGACAACTGAAAGGCGGAGAGCTTCTTGCCTTGAGTTGGTGGCGATTGGAAGGCCTTTCTTCAAAAGGCCGCTGCTGAACAACCAGAACGCGGATGTGGCCGCTCAGGAACGCCAGCGCTTGGTGAGGTCCCCGTAAGCGTCGATGCGGCGGTCGCGGAAGAAGGGCCAGATGCGGCGGAAATCTTCGACGGCTTGTAGGTCGAGGTCGTGGAGGAGGATTTCCTCGCGGTCGGTGGAGGCTTTGGCGACGAGTTCGCCGTAGGGATTGGCGATGAACGAGCGGCCCCAGAACTCGGTGTCGCCTTGGGTGCCGGTGCGGTTGACGGCGGCGAGGTAGCAGCCGTTGGCGACGGCGTGGCCGCGTTGGACGGTTTCCCAGGCGCAGTGTTGGGCGTCGCCGAGGGTGGGTTTTTCCTCGGGCAGCCAGCCGATGGCGGTGGGGTAAACGAGAATTTGCGCGCCACCGAGGGCCATCAGGCGGGCGGCTTCGGGATACCATTGGTCCCAACAGATGAGGACGCCGATTTTGCCGAATCGGGTGTCCCACACCGGCCAGTCGCTGTCGCCGGGGGTGAAATAGAATTTCTCCTCGAAGCCGGGGTCCTGCGGGATGTGGCTTTTCCGGTAAAGGCCCATCAGCGAGCCGTCCGCGTCGTGGATGGCGGCGGTGTTGTGATAGAGTCCGGGGCCGCGGTGTTCAAACAGCGAGGAAATCAGGACGATGCCGAGTTCGCCGGCGATTTTTCCAAGGCGGTCGGTGACCGGGCCGGGCAGGGGATCAGCGAGGTCGAAAAGCGCGGGGTCCTCGACGGTGCAAAAATAGGGCGTGAGGAAAAGCTCCTGGGTGACGACGATGTTCGCGCCCTCCGCGGCGGCCCTGCGGATGAGTTTCTCGTGGTGGTCGAAGGATTCCGCCTTCGAGGCGAAGGTTCCGGATTGGAGCAGGGCGAGGCGCGGCATGGCGGGAGCATTGCCGGGCGGAGTCAGGCTTTGAAGAAAATATTCAAAACATGGCTTGATTCCTCCAGAAGCGGGGCCTAAACCGCCGCCCCCATGCCGGACCCGTCACGAACTCTGAAAGTCGCGATCCCCAAAGGCAGCCTTCAGGAGCCCACGATCGAGCTTCTGGCCAAGGCTGGCTACGAGATTTACGTCTCGTCGCGGGGCCTGCGCCCGAGCTCGAACGATGCGGAACTGGATCTCTATTTGATCCGCGCCCAGGAAATCGGCCGTTATCTGGGGCAAGGTTTCATCGATTGCGGGATCACCGGTTACGATTGGGCCTACGAAAACGGCGTGGATTTGATCGATCTCTGCGAGCTGCCCTATTCCCGCGCCACCACGCGCCCGACCAAGTGGGTTTTGGTGGTGCCGGAGGATTCGCCGATCCGCAAGCCCGAGGATCTGGAGGGAAAACGCATCGCCACCGAAGGCGTGGGAATCACCCAGCGCTACCTCGCCGAGCGGGGAATCAAGGCGGAAGTCGAGTTTTCCTGGGGCGCGACCGAAGTGAAAGTCCCGGATTTGGTCGATGCCATCGTCGATGTCACCGAAACCGGCTCCTCGATCAAGGCCAACCGCCTCCGCATCGTCGATACGCTGCTGACTTCGTTTCCCCATTTTTACGCCAGTCCGGCCGCGGCTGCGGACCCTTGGAAAAAGGAGAAAATGGACCGCATCGCCCTACTCCTCAAAGCCGCTCTCTGCGCCCGCGGCAAAGTGGGGCTTAAAATGAATTTCCCGAGCGTTCGTTTGCCCGAACTCTTGGAAAAACTCCCGTCACTCCGCCGTCCCACGATTTCCCAGCTTTCGGAAGAAGGTTGGGTCGCCGTTGAGACAGTGATTGACGAAATCGTCGTCAGGGACATCATCCCCGAACTGAAGCGTCTGGGGGCAGAGGGGATCATTGAATATCCGCTCAACAAAATCGTCCCCTAATCCTTTCACCACAACCTAACCCCGAACGCAAACGCCATGGGCTCCATCAAGAAACGCCGTAAGACCAAGATCAACAAGCACAAGCGCAAAAAGCGCATGAAGCAGAACCGCCACAAGAAGCGTCTCCGCTACAAGTCCTAGTCACTGGGATGGGTTTGTTTTTCAATCGCCAGAGGCTCGCTTGCGGGCCTCTGGCTTTTCTGTGCGCTGAAGCGTAATTTCTCCCATGAGCCTCCAGGTGGTCGTCAATTTCCGGGTGATCGACGAATCCGATGACTGGATTGTAGTGAACAAACCCGCGCCGTTGATCGTGCATCCGGCGAATTTAAAGCCGGAGCCGACGCTGCTCGGCGGGCTGGAGCAGCTTCTGGCGTATGAGATTCAAAACGGCACCCGCCTTGGCATCATCACCCGGCTGGACCGGGAAACGAGCGGGGTGGTGCTGGTGGCCAAGCACACGCGGGCGGCGCGCGAACTTGGCTGGATTTTTGAAAGACGGGAGGCGAGGAAGGAATATCTGGCGATCGTGACCGGTTGGCCGGAGGAGGATGCTTGGGAATGCGCCGAGCCGATCATCCGGGCGGGCGAGTTGGGGCCGTCGGACATTTGGGTCCGGCAGGTGGTCAGTGCGCGTGGGCGGGATTGCCTGACCCGATTTCAGGTGGAGCGACGCTTCGAACGAGAAGGCGGAAAGTTTTCGCAAGTCCGCTGTTTCCCGGAAACCGGGCGGATGCACCAGATCCGGGTTCATTTGGCCAGCTGCGGGTTCCCGATCGTGGGCGATAAACTATATTCCGGGGATGGCTCGGAGTATTTGGAATGGATGGCGACCGGTTGGACTCCGGAATTGCAGCGGCGGCTGGTTTTGCCCCGTCACGCGCTCCATGCGGCTCGCCTTGAGATCACCTGGTTGGGTGGGTTGATCCGTTGGGAGGCGGCTTTGGGCAAGGATCTGCTTGAGTTTTGCGCAGGTCGGGAAATCAGCCCGACTCCTGACGTTGTCATTTGGAGTCGGCATGATTAGGATTCGCCATGGTTTCACTCGATGAATTGGTAGCGTATTTGGATCAGGAGTTGAAAACAGGCTCAATTCCGGATTATCCGGGCGCGATGAACGGCCTGCAATTGGCCAACGCCGGAAAAATCGGAAGAGTCGTGGCGGCCGTGGATGCCTCGCTTCCCGTCATCGAGGCCGCGGCGGATGGCGGGCCGGGACTCTTGATCGTTCACCACGGCATGTTTTGGCAGGGGGCGCAGCCGGTGACCGGTGCCTTTTACCGCAAACTCAAAATCGCCCTGGACGTCGGACTCGCCATTTATTCATCGCATCTTCCCCTCGATATTCATCCAGAGTTGGGAAACAACATTCTCCTTGCGCGGGCGATCGGGTTGCAAAATCCCGAGCCGTTTTTTGATCAAAAAGGGATTTCAATCGGTCTCCGCGGCTCCTGGGCTGGAACCCGTCAAGACCTTGCCGATACGCTGCAAACCGCGCTGGGAGGGCCGGTTCATCTGTGCCCGGCGGGCCCTGAGGCGATTTCAAAAATCGGGATCATCACCGGTGGCGCGGGCGGCGAGGTCGTGAAAGTCGCCGCATCCGGAGTGGATTCCTTCATTACGGGAGAGGGCCCCCATTGGAGTTATCCGCTTGCCGAGGAGCTCGCATTGAATGTTTTCTACGGTGGGCACTATGCCACGGAAACCTCGGGGGTGAAGGCGGTCGCCGAACGAGTCGCTAAGTTGTTCGGGATTCCGTGGGAGTTTCACCACCACCCCACGGGCTTATGAGCCGCGTTGTCCGAAGGGGACCCCGTCGTCGCACCTGTCAAAGTCAGCGTCCTGGTCGAAAAGGGCGACCACATAGCCCGAGATTTAAGACTGATCAGCAACGAGTTGCATCACATCTTCGCCATCACCGAGCGATGAAGCCCTGGACCAACGCTGGACGTTGCCGTTGACCCGATTGCTCAGGCGTCGGCTGGGCGGCAAGTGGCTTCCCGGCCTGCCAGACGAAGCCGCGCCGCTCCTCAGCGGATGAAAATCGACCCCCCCGCATCCACCCCGGAGCAAACACCATACGCCTCGCTCAAAGCCGCTCACCGGGGGTGCTCATTTTCTTTTTGGTTCAATTTGGGTCCAAGGCCATAAAAGTCTTGCATAAAGCCGGAAACCTCGACTAAATTCCGACGGGTTTGCGGGCATAGCTTAGTGGTAAAGCGCTATCCTTCCAAGTTAGACATGCGGGTTCGATTCCCGCTGCCCGCTCCAAAATTCAACAAATTAATCAGTCAAATTGTGAAAAGAAAAATCGCAGTTATCCTGTTAAGCGCAGTGCTAGGTGCTTTCCAGCTTCATGCTCAGGAAAGTTCGGCGGTGCTCTCGGCCTTTAAAGAAGCGCTGAAGTCGAATCCGTCCAATTCCCTTCAATTGCTCAGGACTCAGATATTATCCAGCCCGCTCATGGCCGCAGCCTTGGTGCAAGAGGCCATTGAGGAGTCAAACGGCACACAAGAAGCAATAATCGCTATCGTGCAGGTGGCATGTGGAGCAGCTCCCGCGCAGTATGCAAATATTGTGGGCGCTGCCGTGCTTGCTTCTCCAGTAAACGCTCCAGAAGTGGTCGTTGCGGCGATTGAAATTTTTGGCGGAAAGTCAGCAACCGCAGAGACGGTGGCGAATATCACGGAATCTGCCTGTAAGTCCGCTCCTCTTCAATCCGCCGAAATCGTCGGTGCTGCCGTTTTGGCGGCGCCTAAGGTAGCTGAGGCGGCGGTTCGTTCGGCAATTCAAGTGATCGGTGGAAATGCCGCAAATCCTGACCAGGTCGTCGCCATCGTTGAAGAGGCTTGTAAATCCGCCCCATCGCAAGTCGAAAACATTCAGAATGTTGCCCAGTCCATGGTTCCTAGTGCTGCCACACAGATTCAGGCAGCGGTTACTCAGGTGAAGTCGGAACCTGCTTTTGTGGCTCAAGCGGCCAAGGAAGCCGTGTCAGGCGATGTTCTGAGCTTCCCACCAGGAGATAATTCTTCTTCGGACGCCAACTCGGGTGTGACAGATGGCGGCCAAGGTGGGAATGATCTGTTTCCGCCCGTGCCTCCGGTAAATCCACCGCCGGTGACGAACGTCAATCCTCCCAATCCTCCCAATCCTCCCAATCCTCCCAATCCTCCCAATCCTCCCAATTAGCCCACCGCCGATTATTTCGACAGGTGATTCTCTCTATTTTCGGATGTTGATGAGATCCTTCTCTTGGAAAGCATTACTGTTTGGTGCATAGGGCTGTATCTCAAACCCACCAAAATTTCTTTTGTAATGAAAAATAATTCTATCAAATCTCTATTTGTGGTTCTTTTGGCAACCGGTAATTCTTCCGTTTCAGCTCAAAGTCTCTATTATGTCGGAAACAATCTCAATGAGTCGATGCCTCTTAAATGGGTAGTCGGCAGCTCGCTTAGCTATGACGACAACATTGCGGCCGGTGCGGTCGGCGCGGAAAAAGAGAGCTCCTACGGCATCTCCCCATATGTTGGACTTACATTTTTCAATAAATCGCCCCAAACTACTTGGGATGTCAGCGCTAGGCTCGGTGGGATTTATTATTTTGAGGAGCCTGAGGCGATAGGCACTGAGCAATGGAATAATCAGTCCAGTTTAATGGTGAATTACACCTTCCGCTACAGTGAGCGTCTTCGTTTCGTGTCAACTAATTTGATCAGGCGCGAGGTCCAACCCGACTATTCCTATGGGTATGCATCTGCTCTGACGAGTGGAGAATATACTTTCTTACACACCGACCAGGCTGTTGGCTGGCGTTGGTCGGAGCGTTTCGGAACCTACACGGGTTTTCGTGTCAATAACAACACCTATGAAAACGGCACTGAGAACGACCGTTTGACGCTGGAGTTATACAACCAGTTGAGGTATCAGTTGGATCCCTCTAGTGTTTTGACCGGTGATTATCGCTATGGTGAAACTTCTGGCGATGGTAATGCCTCGGGTTATACCGATCATTACTTGCTAGCCGGTATCGAGCGTCGCTTCAGTCCGACGGCTGTTGGTAATTTCAGGCTTGGAGCCCAGCTTCACCAAGCCGACAGGAACTCCGTCGACACCACCAGTCCCTATGCTGAGTTGGCTTTCAATTCGACGGTCAATCAGCAGTTTGCCCTTCGATCATTTCTTCGGTACGGAATCGAGGCGAATGACACTGGTCAGATTTTTCTGGATGGGATATCCGCGCAGTTTGACGACCGCCGGACGCTGCGTTTGGGAGCGTCTTTCACTTATTCGTTTTCAAGCATGCTCAGTTTATTGGGAGGGCTGGACTATGTGCCAACCTGGTATCAAGAGGGGCGCAATACTGTAAGTGGGGCTTCGGTTGAAGATGGTTCCGAAAATCTTTTCAATGGTTATTTGGGGCTTTCCGTGAAATTCAATGACTATCTTACCGGTTCATTAAGTTATAATTTCACCAATTCCGACTCTGATTTCCTGGGAACCAACTACAGTCGTAGCAGGGTCAATATCGGTCTGAGTAGTGAGTTTTAAGGGTTGCGTGATTTGACGCTTGCCCACCTGCTCGAAATAGGCCTTGCCCGAGCTGTGACACCCGCAATATTTATCATTGCGGGTGTTTTTTCCATTTGAAATTTATCGGATTTGTAAAATAGTCTCCTTAATGAATATGAACAACCCGCAACAAAACGAGGCCGCGCTGCACGCCGTGGACTACTGGCAGGTCATCAAGAATCGATATGGAATCATCCTTTTAACCCTCCTTTTGGTCTTCATGACGGCGGCGGTGATCACTTACGTGATGCCGAAGAAGTATGAAAGCTCGGCGACCATCGAGGTGAAACCAAGGTCTGTGGGTCAGTCTCCGTTTGAGGGGGGGGACAGTCCTTCCTATGGATCAAGTCCGATGACCGCCCAGTTTTTTGGAACGGAGTTCGAGAAAATCAAGAGCAGCAACTCGCTTGCCAAGGTGGTGGAGAACTTGGAACTGGTGAACAAATGGAGCGTCGACAAGGAAACGGCCGTTCGGATCCTGAAGGGAATCGTCAACACCCAGAACATTCGGGGGACCGACTTGATTTCAATCACCGTGCGCCACACCGACAAGGAAGATGCGCGGAATGTCACCGCAGAGGTGGCGCGCGCCTACAAAGCCTACCGAACTGAGATCGAAAGCCGTGATTCCGACAAGGGCTTGTATGAATTAAGCAAAGCCGTTCGAGACCAGGAAGATAAAGTGGAAGAGCGACGCAAGGTGCTTGCCACAATCGTGAGAACCAAAGGGATTATCTACAAGGGACAGGACTCCTTCTATGGTCAATCCGGTGTTGACGAGGATCAGGGCGCCCGGAACGCGCTTCAAACCTATAATCAGCTTGAGCAGGACAAGATGCAGCTTGAAAGCCAGATCAACAGCCTCCTGAAATATGATAGCGACCAGTTGATGGTGTATGCGGCCGGACTTAATTTGCCCGACAATATCATTAAAAACCTGCTTCCCCAGTATAACGATGCGAAGCGGACTCTCGACACTCTTAAAATCAACGGCTTGGGAGTCAATCATCCCACCGTTCTGGCTGCGGCCGATCAAATCAAGACAATGAAAGATCAACTTGACGAGGGGGTCGTCAACTTGAGGGCGACGCTACAGGCGCAGCTGGACATGGCGACGGATCGTTTGAAGAATGTCGAAGTGATGAAAGATGACTCCCGCGAAGAGGCGATCAAGCGCGGTCTCGACGCTCAGGACTATGTTGACGCAAAGCGCGATTTCGAGACGGACCAGCAATTGCTGCAGTCGATGAAGCTGAAGCAAATCGGCAAGAACATCACCGATAAAATGACAGACGAAAGCATCGTCGTTCATGAGGAACCGCAAATTTCCCAAAGTCCGGTGAGTCCGAACGTGACCCTGAATCTGGTTTTGGGGGCGGTGGTTGGATTGATCTTCGGGGTCGGCATCGCCTTCTTCCTGGAATATCTGGATACTTCGGTGAAGAGCATCGAGGACGTGGAACGTTATCTCCAGGTTCCGGTTCTTGCGGTCATTCCGAAAGATGTCGGGATTCTCCATAAGCAAAGTGGCATGAGTCCGGACGCGGAAGCGTATCGAATCCTGCGGACAAACATTGAGTTCAATCGCAAGAACCCCGAGGACAACGCGATCACGGTGGTTTCGGGAGGTGCCGGCGAGGGTAAATCAACAACCCTGGTCAACCTGGCTTACATCTGCGCCCAAGGAGGTTATACCACCTTGATGATCGACGCCGACTTGCGCAGACCCCGCTTGCATACCTTTTTTGACATCAACAACTCGGTGGGCTTGACGAATTACCTGACGACCGAGTTGATGTTGGAAGACGTGATTCTTCAGACTCCGGTGAACAACCTGTATTTCATGCCGTCCGGTATTTTGCCTGCGGATGCCGCGGGTATCCTCAACTCACGGCGGATGTCCGAATTGATTCAGGACGTCAAGAAGCGTTTCGACCTGGTTCTGGTGGACAGTCCTCCAATTCTCGGGGTCAGTGACGCCTCGGTTCTTGCGAGCGAGGTCGATCTTACCATGATTGTCGTGCAGCATCGGAAATTGCCCCGCAACATGCTTCTGCGCGTGAAGCAGGCCGTGGAGAACGTGGGAGGCAACGTTATCGGGGTTGTGCTCAATAACGTCGACGTCCGCAGCGATAGCCAATATCAATATTATACCAGCTATTACACTTACTACGCCCCGGCCGAGTCTCAAATCGGGCCACCGGTGGCGGTTGGTTCCAGTCCTGCCAAACCACAGGCTGGCGCGCGTGAAAACGATTCCGAATTGTATTAAAACACCGAGTCTGACCACCACCATGAACTTTAAAAAAACGCTCGTTGGATTGTTTCTGATGATTGGCTTCTCATTGCCTTTGTTCGCACAGATCCAGGCGGGCAAGGCGATTCAGATTACCATTTCAGGTGTGCCCTCCGAAGAAAAGGGACGGATTGACGGGATCTACCCGGTTTCCGATGCCGGCTTTATCAACATGCCCTTCATTGACACGGTTCGCGCCGCAGGTTTGAGAAACGAAGACCTGGCGGTTGCTCTCCAGTCGCGGTATAAAAGTCTGGGAATCTATACGAATCCCACGATCCAGGTGATTTCGAACAGAGACAACAGCATCAACGAGCAGACGGTCTATCTTGGAGGTCAAGTCCGCGCACCCGGCCCCAAGGCTTTCACCAAGGGTTTGACGCTGTATCAGGCCATTCAGGCGGCTGGAGGGGCGACGGAGTTCGGCAGCATGAAACGGGTCAAGTTGTTCCGGGGCAGTCGCCAGACGACCTATGATCTCACAAAGTCGCAATTCATGAGCATTCCCGTGCAGCCAAACGACACGGTCGAAGTTCCTCAAAAAAACATGATTGGTAATTAACCGTCGAGGTGGCCTCAATGCGACTGAGCGAGACTGACAGGTTGACGAAGATGGCTCTTGTTGGGGCGGTTTTGCTTGGCTCGTCAATTCTTGGATTGTCGTTGGAGCTTCCAGCGAAAGCATTCGATGGTCTTGGCTCCGCCGAGTTTCGGGAGCGGGAAGCCGCCCAGTCCGAGTTGCTTGCGTGGAGTCGCAGGCAACCTGAGCTGGCGATGACCGAACTCTTCAGGCAGTCGCAGGCTGCGGAGGATCCGGAAGTCAGGCAGCGTTGTTTGAATGTTCTTCGAGACCTCGTCATCGACGAGTATTCGAGGGAGGGTGAGGGGTTTATCGGAATTGTCATGAAAGATGAGATTTCCGATGTTCCTGGTGATCCCAAGCCATGCAGGGTGATTCGTGTGACGGAAGTGCGAATGGATACGCCTGCCCGGCAGGCGGGAATCCAGTTGAACGATTTGATTGTTGGGTTGAACGGCCAAGTCTGGCATGCTGAGGACGCGTCGTTGCCATTTCGGGAAAAGATCCGGGCGATGAAGCCGAACACGAAAGTGGATCTGAAAATCCTTCGGGACGGGGGATTGGTTGATTGCAAGGTGACCTTGGCCAGACGCCCCGTGCTGGCTGACAGGCCGTTTTTCAATGGTCAGAATTTCAATCCCGAAGCCAGTGAGCAGGCAGCCAAGGAGGCTTATTTCCGCCGATGGCTGAGTCAGAGAAAGCTCCCGAAGTGAACTCATTCCAAGTTTTTAGAAATCGACATCCCTGAAAGTCGTGGCACTTTCTTGAAACATCCTCAATCCTGTCCCGTTTGATTTTCATGACAAATTCCTGGTTCCGAAAAACGGCCGCTGCTGCGGCGGTTGTGGTGATTTCTTGTTCCGCGTGGGCACAACAAGCCGATTTCAATGAGGTTGGCAGGCAGATGGCAATCATGTTGCAGAACAGCCACTTTGCCCGCTTGCCCTTCAATGCGGAACTCAGCCAGCGGTTTCTGGATGATTTTCTAAAAGACCTGGATTCCCAGCGACTCTATTTCACCCAGGAAGACGTGGATGGGTTCAATCTGAAATACGGTGACCAACTTCACACGCTTTTGTTACACGGGAACAGCATGCCTGCCGCGACCGAGATTTACCGGGTTTTTGAAAAGCGGGTTGAGGCGCGCGTGACACTTGCCGAGAAGTTGTTGAAGGGCGCCGATTTTGATTTTTCCGCAAATGAATCGGTGATGCTGAGTCGCAAGGACGCGCCGTGGCCGAAAAATGACAAGGAGGCCGCCGACTTGTGGCGGCGTCAGATCAAGGAAGCGGTTCTTGGGGAAACCTTGCGGCGTGAATTGCTGACAAAACTGTCGAAGGAGCAGGGAAAGGCCGATCCAGGAAGTGCGGATCGAAGCCCGAAGGAGAAGGTCTCGCTCCGCTACAAGCGGTTTCTCAATAGCGTGAAGGATGTCGATGACGAGGAGATCGCCAACTATTTCCTGAGCTCGATCGCCCGCGCTTATGACCCTCACACGGACTACATGAGTTTCCGTGAGATGAATCGTTTCAAGGACGGGATGAAAAACGAACTGGTAGGCATTGGTGCGCTTCTCCAAGGCGAGGAAGATGGCGCTACCAAGATCATGGGCATCGTGGTGGGCGGGCCTGCGGATCGCGAAGGGACTCTCAAGCTCAATGATCGCGTGGTGGCTGTGGATACTCTCAACACCGGCAAGGCCGAGGACATGACTGATATCATGTTCATGAAGATCGATAAGGTGGTCGATTATATCCGGGGAAAAGAGGGCTCAACCGTCGCTCTGAAAGTAGAGCCAGCGGGCGGTCCTCCCGGAGAGACGAAAATCGTCGTCATCCAGCGAGGCAAGGTGGAGATGAAGGACGAGCAGGCGAGCGGGGAACTGATTGAGATGAAAGCCGGTAAAGGAGCAAGTCGCCGTCTTGGCGTGATCACGCTGCCGTCCTTTTATGCCGACTTCGAGGAAGGTAAAATCCGCTGTTCCGTCGATGTCGAAAGAATCCTCAAGCGTTTGACCGAGGAGAAAATCGACGGCCTCATTCTGGATCTTCGGAACAACGGCGGAGGTTCGTTAGAGGAGGTCCGGCGGATGACCGGATTTTTCATCGATAGCGGACCGGTGGTGCAGGTGAAGAACACCTTGGGCCAGGTCCAGGTGAAGGATTCCGATGGCGGCAAGCCGATCTACACGGGGCCGATGGTCGTGATGACCGACAAGAGCAGCGCTTCGGCGAGTGAGATTCTGGCAGGCGCGCTTCAGGATTTCAACCGCGCGGTGATTGTCGGGGATTCCTCGACGTTTGGAAAAGGAACGGTGCAACAACCGATGGACATCGGCCGGATGTTGCCGCTTTTCGCCGCACGCAACCGGGCCGGATTCTTGAAAGTGACGATCCAGAAATTCTATCGTCCATCCGGGTCGTCGACGCAAATGGACGGAGTCGCGGCCAATGTGGCCATTCCGAGTTTGGCGGATGCCCTGGATATGGGCGAGGCGTTCCTGGATCATCCGCTGCCACACGACCGCATCCGTCCTGCCGGCGATTTCAAGCCTCTTGACGCCCAAGCGTTGTTCATACCGCGGTTGAAAGAATTGAGTCAGGAGCGACTGAACGCATGCAAGGACTTCTCCTACGTGATCGAGGATGTGATGAAGGCCAAGGACCGTTTGAAAACCAACCGGCTGTCACTGAACAAGGCGGCCCGCGAGAAGGAGCTTGCCGAATCCGACGCGCTCCAGAAGAGCCGCAATGCGGAGCGCCGGGTACGGTTTGCCAAGATGAGCGAAGAGGATAAGAAGGCCATGAGTTTCTTCAAGCTGACGCTGGAGGATCTTGAGAAAGGCGCGGATCTCAAGCCATACAACCCTGCTGATGAAAGCGGCGCATACATGCGTCGCGCCAAGGATGAGACCGCCGACTTGGACGAAACTCCGAAGTGGCCCACCGGACTCGATCCAGTGAAGCGCGAATCGATTTCAGTGCTCAAGGACCTGGTCGATACCACCGAGAACGCCCGGCTCGCTGGGTTGTTGAAAGGCACCGCCGAGATCCGCTGATGTCGGAGGTTGCAGGGAATCTATTGACCATCGCCGGGAAAATCTCCGCCGCTTGTCTGCGCGCGGGGCGGGATGTGAAATCCGTCGAGCTCATCGCCGTTTCCAAAACCTTTCCGGTTGGATCGGTGCGGGAGGCTTTCGAGGCGGGGCAGCTTCAATTCGGTGAAAGCAAGGTTCAGGAGGCCGAGCCCAAGATCGCCGCCTTGCCGGGTTCGTTGCACTGGCATTTCATCGGCAGGGTCCAGCGAAACAAGGTGCGCAAGATGCTCCAGAACTTCGAGGTCATTCATGCGATTGATTCGCTGAGGCTTGCATCCTACACCGATGAAATCGCGGGTGAGCTCGGCCTGTTTCCCAAAGTTTTCCTGCAGGTGAACGTTGGCAGGGAGGCTTCGAAAGGCGGTTTTGAGCCCGATGTCTTGCGGGCGGAAATGGAGGGGCTTTTGAAGTTAGGACGCTTGGAGATCATCGGCCTGATGTGCATTCCCCCGGCCGGGCCCGATGCCGAATCCGCCCGGCCATGGTTTGCCTCGCTCAGGGAAACTCGCGATGCGCTGGAACTCGAGTTCGGAGTGATGCTTCCCGCGCTCAGCATGGGAATGAGCGGTGATTTTGAAGTGGCGATCGAAGAAGGCTCCACGCACGTGAGGGTGGGATCCGCGATTTTCGGCAAACGCTCCTATCGGGTGGACGAGGAACTCGGATAAGGACAAAGATTCCCCATGACCTTGATCTTGGAAAACGCCACGGTGATTGGAAGCGAGCTCGCCCTGTCGTTTGCGGACGGGTTTGAGGCTTACCTAGCTCTCCCCATGCTTCGCCGCGCGTGTCCTTGTGCGGGCTGCCAAGGCGAGCCTGACGCCATGGGGCGCGTGCTCCGGCCAATGGTCGAGCACGGGCCGCGGGCCTTTGAGCTTCAGAAATTCGAGACGGTTGGAGGCTATGCCATCCAGTTGTTTTGGGGCGATGGTCACTCCACTGGGATTTTCAGTTATTCATATCTGCAAAAACTCGCCGAGCTGCCCCCCGTGTAGAATCCTTCCGCAGTGTTTTCCGCTCGAAACGACCTGGCTTCGCTGCCGCTTTTTGCCGAGCGAGAGGTGATGGCGCTCGCCGATGCCGGCCTCGGCACCGCCGCGGAGGTGCTCGCGCATTTCCCCAAGCGCTACGAGGACCGGCGGCACTTCGATGCGTTTCCCAATCAGGCGGCACCCGCCGCCGTGTGTCTTCGCGGCACGGTGATCGACGCGGCTCTCCGGCATTTCGGCCCGGGCCGGCGCTATTATGAGGCGGTCGTGATGGATGGTTCCGGCGGTGTTTTCGGCTCGGGGAAAATCACCTGCCGGTGGTTCAACATGCCTTTCATCCAGAAGGTCGTCGCCGCGGGGCAGGAGGTGAGTCTCTATGGAAAAGTGAAGGATGCGAACGGGCGGCTCATCATCGACCACCCGGAATTCGAGATCCTGCGGGATGATGACCAAACATCCATCCACCTCGAAAGGATCGTTCCCATTTACAAGAACATCTCCGGAATCGCTCAGCGCCGCCTGAGGGAAGTCATCCATCTGTTACTGCTGCAAATCGACCCCGCGACACTGGCAGCGGATCATGAGGCGGATGATCCTTCTGTGAGGGCGCGGGCTTTCAAGGATGTGCATTTCCCCGAGTCCATGGAGCAGGCCAAGGACGCCCGCCGGCGGTTTGCGTTCGAGGAGTTCTTCATCCTGCAGCTCAACGTCGCGTGGCGGCGGTACCGCTACAGCGAGCAAACCGGCCGCGTGCTGGGGAAGAGCACTTCGTTTCTCAAGCAATTCTACACGAGTCTTCCGTTCGATCTCACGGAGGCGCAGAAGCGTTCTATCCGGGAAATCCTCGCCGACATGCGGGCGGCCCGGCCGATGAACCGGCTGTTGCAGGGCGACGTGGGTTCCGGGAAAACCTTCGTGGCGATGGCGGCCATGCTGCTGGCTATCGGCTCGGGTTGCCAAGCCGCGTTGATGGCTCCCACGCAGATTCTGGCAGAGCAGCATTATCTGACGTTCCGGCGCTGGCTGGAGCCTTTGGGAATCCGCGTCGCGTTGCGAACGGGCAATCGTGACGAAGGCAATCACCTTGAAATCGAAGGCGAGCCGCAGATCATCATCGGCACCCACGCGTTGCTCTATGACTCGGTTTCTTTCCGGGATCTCGGACTGGTGGTGATCGACGAGCAGCACAAATTCGGCGTCGCGCAGCGAGCGTCGCTGATCCGCCAGGGGATCGTGCCGGACGTGCTGGTCATGACCGCCACCCCGATTCCAAGGACGTTGACGATGACGATTTACGGCGATCTGGACGTGTCGCTGTTGGATGAAAAGCCGCCCGGTCGTGGCAAGATCATCACCGCCGTGAGGATCGCTGCGAAGCAAACGGACGTGACGAAATTCGTGAAGGACCAGCTTGCGCAAGGTCGCCAGGCTTATCTCGTTTATCCGCTAGTGGAGGAGAGTGAGACGTTGAAGGCCGAGTCCGCCACCGAGGCGTTTGAAAAATGGAAGAAGCGCCTGGGTTCCCATCAGGTCGGGTTGATTCATGGCAAACTGCGCCCTGAGGAAAAGGAATCGGTGATGCGCCGGTTCCGCGAAGGTGAAACCGCGGCCCTCGTATCCACCACCGTCATCGAAGTGGGCGTGGACGTGCCGAATGCGAACGTGATGATTCTTCACCACGCCGAGCGCTTCGGGCTGGCCCAGCTTCACCAGCTCCGCGGGCGCATCGGCCGCGGCGGACACAAGAGTTACTGCGTCCTGCTAACCGACGGGAAGAATCCCGAGGCTTTGGAGAAACTCCGGGTGCTTGAGCGGAGTTCCGACGGATTTGAAATCGCCGAGGCGGATCTCCGCCTGCGTGGTCCCGGCGACGTGCTGGGCACGGTGCAGAGCGGCTTGTCGGATCTCCGCTTCACGGACTTTCTCGGCGACACCGTCTTGCTGCGGGAGGCGCGGGCTTTGGCGGACCGGGTGCTTGCTGAGGATTCCCGCTTGGACGGGATTCATCAGAAAATGCGAATGTTGATTCAGGCTCCTGACGAGAGCACGAATCTACCAAGCACCGCGTGACGCGACGGCTTCAGACGTTGAAGCGGAACTCGACGACGTCGCCGTCTTTCATGACGTATTGCTTGCCTTCGATGCGGACTTTTCCTGCGACCTTGGCGGCAGACATGCTGCCTGCGGCCACCAAATCGTCGTAGTGGACGACTTCCGCGGCGATGAAGCCACGCTCGAAATCCGTGTGAATCACCCCGGCCGCGGCGGGGGCCTTGTCTCCTGCGATGATGGTCCAGGCGCGGGTTTCCTGGACGCCGGTGGTCAGGTAGGTGCGAAGCCCTAGCAAGTGATAGACGCCGCGGATCAGGGCCGAGACGCCGGAATCGGTCACGCCCATGTCGGCGAGGAATTCATTGGCTTCCTCGACGGGCATGTCACTGAGTTCCTCTTCGATGCGTGCGGAAATGACGACGGCTTCAGAGCCGGTATGCTCGGCGGCGAACTTGCGGACGCGGGCGACTTGCGGGTGCGAATCCGGATCTGCGATCGCACCGGCGAGCTCGTCTTCGGCGACGTTGCAGGCGTAAATGGTCTTCTTCGAGGAAAGCAGGAAAAAGTCCTTCACGATGGCCTTGTCGTCCTCGCTGAAGTCGATGGTGAGCGCCGGATTTCCCTGGTCGAGATGCGGCATGATGATGTCGATGAGCTCGACTTCCTTCTTCGCTTCCTTGTCGCCGCCTTTGGCTTTTTTCTCGCGGGAGTGGCGGCGCTTTTCGAGCGACGCCATGTCGGCGAGGATCAGCTCGGAGTTGATGATTTCAATGTCGCGGATCGGATCGACGGAGCCGAGCTCATGGATGATGTCGTCGTTTTCAAAACACCGGACGACCTGGACGATGGCGTCCGTTTCGCGGATGTTGGCGAGGAACTGGTTACCGAGTCCGGCGCCTTCGGAGGCACCTTTGACGAGTCCGGCGATATCGACGAACTCGATGGCGGTCGGCACCAGCTTGTGGGAGCCGGAGATTTTGGAAAGCACGGCGAGGCGCGGGTCCGGCACGCTGACGATGCCGACGTTCGGATCGATGGTGCAGAATGGATAATTGGCCGCCTCCGCCTTGCGGGTGCGGGTGACAGCGTTGAAGAGTGTCGATTTACCGACATTGGGTAGTCCTACGATTCCGGCCTTGAGCATTGCGGGGGCAGGGTGGGGGAGAGGCGGGCGGGAGGACGAGGAAAAAGTTTGGCGGTTGATGAGCCGCTTTTTGAGCCCCTTGAGCCCCTTGAGCCCCTTGAGCCCCTTGAGCCCCTTGAGCCCCCTCGCATCGACGTTCAAGCTCTTCGCATCGACGTTCAAGCTCCTCGCATCGTCGTTCAAGCTCCTCGCATCGACGTTCAAGCTCTTCGCATCGTTGTTCAAGCTCTTCGCATCGTCGTTCAAGCTCTTCGCATCGTCGTTCAAGCTCTTCGCATCGACGTTCAAGCTCTTCGCATCGACATTCAAGCTCTTCGCATCGACGTTCAAAGCTCCTCGCATCGACGTTCAAGCGCTTGTCTTGTCACCAATTCTACCAGAGATCAACATCTCGCTATCGAAGATGGCGAGTCGATCCCGTATGTGGGCAGAGTGACCACTAAAATCACCAGCGATCTCGACGATCCGACTGTTTTTGAGGATTCTTCATCTCAAGTTTCAGTTTTCAGCGTTTTAGCTTTACCAAAATCCACTTTTCCCCGAGACACCACCTCTGCCATCAATTCGATTCTGACATTGGTTTCTCCGCGGTCTTCACCGCCAAAGCAATTTCCCTGCAATTTAAATTCAAGAACCCGATTCATTCATCAAATCATGAAAAACCTCATTTGGCTTCTCTCCATACTCCTCGGATTCGTTCTCGCTCCCAAAGCGGAGGCGAGCGGCATGCAAATCTTCGTCAAAACACTGACCGGAAAGACAATCACGCTCGACACGGAAGCCAGTGATTCCATCGAAAATGTGAAGCAAAAGATCGAAGACAAGGAGGGAATCCCGCCGGATCAACAGCGCCTTATTTTTGCAGGCAAACGACTGGAGGACGGTCGCACCCTCGCGGATTACAATATCCAGAATGAATCGACGCTCCATCTTGTATTGATCAACCAAAGCGTCATCCAGCTTTCCCTCGAAAAAACCACCGACTTCATTACTTGGCAGGAGGTGCCGATCACCTCGCCCATGCTGAGTGCGGATGGCCAAATCATCGCGCCAAATAACAGCAGTTCCGCCTTCGTCAGGCAAAACGTCCAAGTCATCAATAGCCCGAAAATCACGGTCCAACCGACCTCCGTCTCAATCAATAGCGGGGAAACGGCGACCCTGTCGGTCACAGCGACAGGCACCGCGCTGATTTACCAATGGTATGCGGGCATGAGCGGCGACATGAGCAACCCCGTTTCGGGTGCGAATTCGGCATCGTTCACGACGGAACTACTGACCTCAGACGGCGCTTATTGGGTGTCAGTGGGCAATAATTGCGACACCGCTTACTCGGGTTCCGCAACGGTCACTGTGATTCCTCTGCCTTGATGCGGCCCCGCGACAAGCTGCAACGGGCAAAGGCAGCCGAGAAAAAACTTTGCACTCTAACTCCTTGGCGACAGTCTTCCCCCTCTTTCATCAAATCATGAAAAACCTCATTTGGCTTCTCTTCATGCTCCTCGGATTCGCTCTAGCCCCGCAAGCAGAGGCTAGCATGCAAATCTTCGTTAAAACCCTGACTGGAAGGACGATCACGCTCGACGTGGACAGCAGTGATTCAATTGAAAACGTGAAACAAAAGATCCAGGACAAGGGTGAGCTCCCTTCCGACCCATATCGACTTATTTTCGCCGGCAAGCGTTTGGAGGACGGTCGCACCCTCGCGGATTACAATATCCAGGAAGAGTCCACGCTGCATCTCAAATTAAGAATTCTAAGCATCCTTCAGCTTACGCTGGAGCAATCGACGGATTTCATCACTTGGCAGGAAGTGCCGATCTCAGCGTCTCTGCTGAGTGGGGATGGGAAAATCATTCAGCCGAAAAACGGCAGCTCCGTCTTCTACCGGCAAAGCATCCAAGTAATCGATGCCCCCGCAATCACGGCTCAGCCTGCAAGTATAACCACTATCAACAGTGGGGAGACGGCTACCCTCGCAGTCACGGCGACCGGCCCTTCACTGGTTTACCAGTGGTATGCTGGCGCAAGTGGCGACAAGAATAACCCAGTCGCCGGGGCCAATGCGGCCTCTTTCACGACCGAGGCGCTGACCGCACCCGCTTCCTACTGGGTGTTAGTGAGCAATAATTGCGACTGGGATGCTTCCTACTCGGCGTTTGTGCAGGTCAACCAACCTTGACCTAACCTTCGCGAATTGAGGCGTGGCGTGAAGCGGTAAACGAGGGAATTGGGCGGCACGTCACTATTATGGCCTTTTCACTGATTCAGTCGCTTCGCGAGTCCCTGGCCCGGGTTCAACCCCGCGCGCAGGGAGCCCTTCCCCGGGCCGATGTGCTCACTGCCCGCGTCGCCAGCTCCCCGGCGTTCCTCTTTCAGATCCACCATTCCGCCGCCTTGGGACGACACGCGGTCGCCTCCCATGCACTCGCGGGAAAGCCGCCCGGCACCGTCCTGCTGCGGGAGACCAGCTACATCTGGATTCCCACCAATCAGGGCCGCGAGGCTGTCTGTCACTCGTGCGCGCTCGACTTGGCCTCTGCCCATCCATCCCGATCGCATCGGGTGAATTGCGAGGGCTGCGGCGGGCAAACCCAATACTGCTCCGTAAAGTGCCGCGACGAGCAGGCTCCCCTGCACCAGCCCATCTGCGCGATACTCCGCGACGCGCCCTTGCTCGCCGACCGCCATCATTGTCCCCCGGACTTGGTGCGCGCCCTTCTCCAGCTCGTCGCAAAGCGTGCGGCCGGTTTGCAGCCCGACGCTTCGTCGGCGGATCGTCAAACGCTCCATTCCGATCCGCTCGCCTTCGAGGCCGGTCCCGAGGCTTTTTCTCAAATGCTCGCTCATCCTGTCTCACTGGATTCCGCATCGCGAAGCTCCTTGCGTGCGTTGGCGGCATCTATTTGCGACCGAATTCCAGAGGAAATGCGCCCTCCGCTCGACCTCTTCATCACTTGGGCCTCACAGATCAATTCCAACTCGCACGGCCTCAACAGAGCGAGCCCAGCCAACGAATCCTTGGGCTTCGGCATCTTTCCGCTCGGCTCCATCTTCAACCACTCGTGCCTGCCAAACTGCACTTACACCAACGAGGGGCCGCTCCTGGTATTCCGCCTACTGCGTCCGGTGCGCGAGGGTGAAGAGCTTTGCGTCAATTACACCGAACTCTACGCGGCACGCGACGAGCGACGGGCAGAACTCCACGCGACCAAGTCGTTCGAATGCCGCTGCCGACGCTGCACTCACAGCCCGGCGAGCGAGGAGGAAGCCCGCATCATCGGTGCCGAAACGTTGGTCTCGGCGGTGCTCTGCGACCAGACCAAGGGCTGTCCCGGCCTGCTGCACCCATGCGACGTGCTTACCGATCGACTGGAGGATCGCTCAGCCAAATGGGAGTGCTCGGTCTGCCACGCGCGCTGCACTTACGGCCACCTCCTCGACACCCACCTCAAGCCCCTGCGGGATCGCTTGCAAGAGGCGATGCTCCTGTATTCCCGTGGACTAACGGGTAAGGCGGCGGCTCCGATCCGCGCCGCCTTCGAGTCGCTGTTGCAATCGGCACTTACCCGACTTCCTGCATCTCACGCCCTCGTCTTCAACTGCTACCTGCCCCTCATCAACTGCTGCTCGGCGCTCAAAGACTATCCCGCCAAGGAAAACTATGTGCGGGCCTTGATCGAAATTGCCATCGCGACTTTGCCCGACTACCCGCCCCTTGCCAATTATCTGGAAGCCTTCGCCCAGTCTCTGAATGAGCGGATCCAGACAACGCCTGGCATGCCGCGAGAAACGCGCGCAAAATACGCCATGGAAGCGTTCGAAGCACTGCAACGGTCGCTGAGCATATGCCAAGTCTGCTATGGGCTGACCCACCCCAAGACATTGCAAACCCGCGACAAGCTGCGCCGGGCAGAGGCGGTCGCCAAATCCCGGTGATCTCCCGACTCACCTAGGTCTGAACTAAAACCCAAACCCTACGCGCTCCAACAAGGGCCGAATCGCGTAAATCACCAGCAAATGGCCTGGGTAGAATACGTAAAAAAGGTAGCGGCAGTCACGCCCCCTTTGCCCATTGTATCGGCTCAAGAGAGGAAGAGCCAACATGCAGCCGAGATTGATGAAATTGATCAACTCGTAGCCAGGATCTCCAGTCCGCGCGCTGACGACCGCAAAAAGACCAGCGTTCGCCAGCAATAACCCGCCCAGCGCACCAACCGTCCAGCCAAAGCGCCCGCGGGTGGCATGGAACACAAAGATCATCCAAACCCCCAGATGCCACCAGTCCAAGGTAACGTAGAAACCCGCGGCACCAACCGCCAGCAGTAGTCCAGCCAAGAGCCAGCGTGAGTGAATTCGCTCGGCCGCCCAGATCACGCACAGCCCCGCCAGCAGATCAAAAAACACATTGAGTCCGTGCGGGAATACCCATTTTCCCAGCCTCCGATCCGGCCACGGGCTCTTCCAACGGCCTTCACCCCAAACCACATCTCCAAGTCTCCCATCGCCGCCCTGACGTTCCCTGCTGCCCCGGCCGCGATCATCCGGGTGGTGGCAATAGGGACAGCCCACCGCCTCGCGAGGGATGCCGCGAGAACCTCGTTTTCCGGTGGCTGAAGGCGGACCGATTGCGGCGGTAATTGCCTATCGAATGACAGGCTTGTCCGCCGCTGATAGGGATTGCGCGCGCTTTACGTTCTCGGTGGCATATCTCGCCCGATACCGAGCGACCCGTTCGCCCATGATTCCCTCGCTTGTCGGGTTCCGGGCGTTGAGGGTTTGCCGCCAGCATTCCCCGGCGAGGCCTCCCATTAGGATCTCGCCATGTTGGATGCGCTCAAATGCCTCGGCGCGGGGGGCTGGGCGTCGGGCCGGGGCAGGGCGGTTGTCTGGTTAGCTGATTTTTGGAGGGGAGGTTTTGAGGAGGCACAAGGCGGCGTGGGGTTTGGCGCTGTGGTGGTGGAAGCCGGCGTTGAGGCTCTCGAAGGCTTCCGCGTCGTGAAGCCGCAGGATGGCACCTCTCAACAGGGCAAGCACTTGGCCTCCGCTGGCTTTCTTGCGCGGACGCGAGGCGTCTTCTT
>NZ_JBIKBQ010000012.1:0-43242 GCF_058122085.1 Luteolibacter sp.
ACCGCTGCTAGGCTATCCGATGGCGCTGGCGGGCGAGCACCAGGCATGGAACGCCGCGCTCGCGGTGGCCGCGCTGCATCGCCTGGGCATCCCTCTCAGCTCCGACAGCGTCGGCTACGGCCTCCGCCACGTCAGCTGGCCGGGGCGCTTTGAAATCATCCGGCCCGGCGTCGTCCTGGACGGCGCGCACAACCCGCACTCTGCGGAAGTTCTCGCAGAAACCTGGCGGCGCGGCTTTCCCGGCAAGCAAGCCGCACTCGTCTTCAGCGCCGTGGGCGGCAAAGACATCGCCGGCATTCTGGAAATCCTCGCCCCGCTCGCCTCGCGGATTTTCCTCTGCCCCGTCGATACGCCGAGGGCGGTTTCCCCCGAACAACTCGCGGGCGATCTGCCAGCGGGCGCGCCGCCTCACGAGACGTTCGGGAGTTTTGAAGACGCCTTCGCCGCAGCGAGCTCGCACGGCGAAACCGTCCTCGTGGCGGGCTCGCTCTTTCTCGTCGGCGAGGCGCGGGCCTTCCTAACTTCCGGGAAGTTCCAGCCGAGCTCACAGTGATTTCATGACCGCCGGCCTCACTCCACTGTCCAGGTGGAGCCGCCGTGGAGCAGTTCCTCCCAGGTCCCGTTGCCTTTTTTCGCCTTGGCCGCTTCCACCTGGTCGTGGATCAGCGACTCGTAGGTCGGGCGCTGGATCTGGCGGATCACGCCGATGGGCGTCGGGAAATCCGGCAGGCCCATGGTGGCGAGCATCTGTGAGTAGAGCGGGCTCGCGTGGTCGGGCTCGTGGACGAGGATCTCGCCCGGAGCGGCGGTGGCGGCATCGACGACTTCGGGCACGAGGCCTTTGAGGCGGATGCCCTTTTCCTTGTCCTTGCCGAAGAGCAGCGGCTTGCCGGCTTCGAGGTTGAGCATCTGGTTGTCGCGGTTTTCCTTGCCGTAAACCGGGTCCCACGCCGCGTCGTTAAAGATCACGCAGTTTTGCAGGATCTCGACGAATGAAACTCCCTGGTGCTCGTGGGCGGCCTTGAAAGTGGCGACCATGTGCTTCGGGTTGTTATCCACGGTGCGGGCGATGAAGGTGGCCTCGGCGCCGAGCGCGAACAGCAGCGGATGGAGCGGATAGTCCACCGAGCCTAACGGAGTTGTCTTGGTCTTGGTGCCGACCGGCGAGGTCGGGCTATACTGGCCCTTGGTGAGGCCGTAAATCCGGTTGTTGAACAGCAGGACGGTGACGTTGAGGTTGCGCCGCAGCAGGTGCAGCAGGTGGTTGCCGCCGATGCTCAGTCCGTCGCCGTCGCCGGTGACGATCCACACCGATAGATCGGGATTGGCGACCTTGACGCCGGTGGCGACGGTCGGCGCGCGGCCATGGATCGTGTGGAATCCATAGGTGTTCATGTAGTAGGGAAAGCGGCTGGAACAACCGATGCCGCTGATGATGCAGAAGTTTTCCCTCGCGATGCCGAGCTCGGGCAGCGTGCGCTGGAGCGAGTTGAGGATGGCGTAATCCCCGCAGCCGGGGCACCAGCGGACGTCGTTGGAGGTGACGAAGTCCTTGCGGTTGAGCTCCGGCACGGCGGGGATGTTTTGAATTTCGGTGGCCATGGCGATCAGTCGTTGATGAGTTGAAGGATGCGTTCGCGGATTTCGCTGACTTTGAAGGGACGTCCCATGATTTTCGACATGGAGACGGCATCTACCAGGTAGCGTGCCCGCAGGATCATGCAGAGTTGGCCGGAGTTGAGTTCCGGGATGAGGACCTTGTCGAAGCCCTTGAGCAGATCGCCGAGGTCGGGCGGCAGCGGGTTCAGGTAGCGGATGTTGGCGCTGCTGACCTCGAAGCCTTCGAGCCGGAGTGACTCGACCGCCGAGGTGATCGCGCCGTGGGTGCCGCCCCAGCCGAGGACTAACATTTTCCCCTGCCGTTCGCCGGTGACGTTGAGCGGCGGGATGCTCTTGGCCACGGCCTCGACCTTGGCGGCGCGCAGGCGGGTCATTTCACTGTGGTTCAGCGAGTCGTAACTGATGCTGCCCTTGGTGTCCTTTTCGAGTCCGCCGAGGCGGTGCTCGAGTCCCGGCTGGCCGGGGATGGCCTGGGTGCGGGCGAGCGTTTGCGGATCGCGGGCGAAGGTGACGTAGGGCTTCGACGGATCGGCGAAGGGCTTGGAAATTTCCGGCAGCGAGGCTTCGTCCGGCACTTTCCACGGCTCGGAACCGTTAGCCAGATAGCCGTCGCTGAGCAGGATGACAGGCGTCGAGTATTCCAAGGCGATGCGCACCGCTTCGAAGGCGGCGCGGAAGCAGTCGGACGGGGAGTTCGCCGCGACGACCGGCAGCGGGCTCTCGCCGTGGCGGCCGTAAAGCGCCTGCAGCAGGTCGGATTGCTCGGTCTTGGTGGGCAATCCGGTGCTGGGGCCGCCGCGCTGGACGTTGACGATCACCAGCGGCAGCTCGGTGGAAATGGCGAGGCCGATGAACTCGCTCTTCAAACACATGCCCGGTCCGCTGGTGCCGGTGATGCCGATCTGGCCGGCGAAACTCGCGCCGAGCGCCACGCCGATGGCGGCGATTTCATCCTCCGCCTGCACGGTCTTCACGCCGAAGTGCTTGTAGCCTGCCAGGGTTTCGAGAATCGAGGACGCGGGCGTGATCGGGTAGCCCGAGAATAACAGGTCGCGGCCGGCCTTTTTCGCTCCGGCGATCAGGCCGAGGGCGAGCGCCTCGTTGCCGGAAATCTTGCGGTAGGTGCCGGGTGCCACCTCCGCCCGCGCCACCATGTAGCGGTTGCGGGTGGTCTCGGTGGTTTCCCCGAGGAAATAACCGGCTTTCAGGACGCGGATGTTAGCTTCCGCGAGGTCGGGCGCTTTTTTGGCCCACTTGGAATTGATGTAGTCGATGGTCGGCTCCAGCGGCCGGCCATAGACCCAGTAGGTGAAGCCGAGCGCGAAGAAGTTCTTGGTCCGGAGCTTCTCCTTCATGGTGAGAGGGCTGTCCTTGAGCGACTCCACCGCCAGCCCGGTGATGTCGAGCGCGAGGACTTCGTATTTTTTCTGGATCGCAGGGTCCTCGAGCGGATTCGACGTGTAGCCGGCCATCGCCAGGTTCTCCGGGGTGAAAGCGGCGGAATTGGCGATCAGCAGCCCGCCCTCGACGAGGTCCATCAAGTGGACGGCGAGGGCGGCGGGGTTCATGGCCACCAGCGAGTCGGGCTCGTCGCCCGGAGTGAGCACGGTCACACTGCCGAAGTGGACTTGAAAGGCGGACACGCCCGCGATGGTGCCGATCGGCGCGCGGATTTCCGCCGGGTAATCCGGGAAAGTCGCGATCGCGTTGGGGACGGTGACGCTGGTGTCGGTGAAACGCTCGCCAACAATTTGCATTCCGTCGCCGGAATCACCGGCGAAGCGGACTACCACGGATTTCATCTCGCGGAAGCCGCGGGTGGATGGGGTCATGGGATGGATTGAATTTGAATCTGATCCACTTAAGAATCTCATCCTCCAGGCGTCAATCGCCGATGTGGGTTAGGCGGATTTCGTCCGGGTCGGCGGTGGATGGAGCGGGTGGCGGCGGGGGAACCGGGGCGGGATCGGGATGGGTGTCCATGGCGGTTTAGTTTTCGATGTAGGGATTGCGGCCGCCGGGGGTGGAGGCCGGATCGGCGGGTTTTTCCGGGGCGGGTTTCGCGGCGGTTTGCGGCTTGAGCGAGGTGCCGAAGGTGTCGCCCCAGTGCTGGAGGAAGAATTTTTTCTCCTGGGTGAGGCGGACGTCGGAGCGGCCGAGGATGGGGCGGAGGGAGGTGGTCATTTGCAGGGTGACGATCAGGAAGACGATGCTCCAGATGGTGAGCGGGGCTTTCTGGGTGCCGCCGGTGGCGAAGATGACGGATCTCAAAAACCGCAGCGCGAAGAACACGGCGACGACCCACGCGCCGATGGCGAGGCTGCCCATGAAGCCGAAGAGCAGGATGGAGACCACGGCCATGATCGCGAAGCGGCCGGTGGCGCCGTGGTGGGGCTCGGCGAGGCGGGCGACGAGGGTGTGGGGACGGCGGAGCAGGGCTTCGAAGAGGCTCTTGAGGTCGAGTTTTTCCGGCAGCGGGGCTTCGAGCGGCGGGGGTTGGGCGGTGTTGGGGATTTCGTGTGGATTCATGGTCGTGGGGTGGTTTGGTGGTTTGGTGGTTGTTGTGGATGGCGTGGAGAATCGGGGTGAGCAGGAAAACGAGGATGACGCAAAGCGCGGGCAGGCCGTGGCCGCCGCTGGTTTTGTCGATGGCATGCCAGACGGTGTCGTAGAAATTTCCGTGCAGCGGATGGTCGCGGAGGAACTCGACCTTGATGGTGGGGGTGCCGAAGAACGGCCGCAGGATCCACGAGAATTGCGCGCCGAGAAACCCGTTGCCGCCGAGCCAGGCGAGCCAGGCGAGCAGGGTGGCGGTGGCGGCGGCCGGAGTGGGGGCCTTGACCGCGAGCAGGCGGTGGAGGTGGAGATTCGCGGTGATGCCGGCGAATCCGATGAACGCGGTGTGCGCGACGAGGTAGGCGGCGTGCGCGTTTTTCGCCCCCGGCGAGTCGGGCGGCGGGGCGTTCCACGCCAGGAAAAACGTAACCAGCGCGAGCGAGCCGAGGATCAAGGCGGCCAGCGCGAACGAGGTGAGCAAGGCGAGCAGCGACTGGCGGAAGCCGAGGCCGGTGCCGAGCAGCAGGCCGAGAAGTCCGTTTAACAACCCATTGCAACCGAGCGTGAGCGCGATGAGCAGCGGGAGTTTCACCGCCACGTAGCCGCCCATCAGCGGATCGCGCCAGAAGCCGACGGTGAACCCGTAAATCGCCAGCCCGGCGCAGGCGGTCAGCGCGACCCGTGCGACCCGCCGCGGCGAGGGCGCGTCCAGCCAATCGGCGTCGGGCTGGATGAGTTGGCGGAGGTGCATGCCGGAGAGCCAAGCGCCGGTTTGTGAACGGGTGATGCGGATCGCGTGAGAATTTCATCAATCCGCGCCGGAGAGATGGCGCTTGAATGTTGCGGACCCCCGCCGTAGTCCGGTGGCCGCATGGATCCAATGCACCCTTACCAACTCCTGCCGCTTTTCACCACTGGCCTGGTGCTGGCCGTCTGGCTGATCGGCATTCACGCGCTGATGCTGGCGAAACCGGCCGCCGTGCAGGAGTTCCTGAAGAAATTTCCGCGCAATCAGAACATCGGGCAGATCCTGTTGGGAATCGGCCTCGGCTGGTTCTGGCTGCTCATCGCGCCGTCCGGCCTCGGCAAGCTCAGCGCGCTGACGATGGACTTGGGCGAATTCAACAGCGCGAAGGGACTTCTGCAAATCCTGGTCCCGGTCTCGCTGGTGCTCGTCTGCATCAGCGTGCGGGATTTCCTCGCCGTCCGCGCGCTCGGGCTGCTCGGGCTGATGGCCGCCGCGCCGCTGCTCGGAGCGGCGTTTCTCAAGGACCCGCAATCACGCCTGCTGGTGCCGATTTTCGCCTACGCCATGCTGACCGCCTCGCTGTTCTGGGTCGGCATGCCGTATTTGTTCCGCGACGCGGTGACGTGGGTGACGGCCGACCAAAAGCGCTGGACGTTGTATTCCCTCGCCGGCCTCGGCTACGGCATCGCGACGCTCGTCTGCGCCTTTGCCTTCTGGCGCGGGTATTGATTTCCGCTCGACGCAAAAACGGCGTCCCCCCCGCGAAATGCGGGAGGCCGCCGTTTTGGTTTGAAGGGGTTCAGTAAACGGGAGCGCCGGAAGTGTCGCCACTGGAAGAGCCGCCTGAGGTTTTGCTGGCGGTTTTTTCCAAGCCTTCGCCGCACATCCGCATGTCACGGCCGAGGCCGATCATGGTATTGCAGGAACTGAACAACATGGCCGCAGCGGAAACCGTGATTAAGAGAGTTATTTTCATCGAGGTTTTTGATACGCCAATTTTCCGGGCCTGCAAGCGGATATTGTAAAGATTGCTTAATATATCCGCCGGGCCTCAGTAACGCATCACCCGCGAGAGGAAGCGCTGGCAGAGCGCGGACTGCGGCGTGCCGAACAAGCTGGCTGGCGGCGAGACCTCCTCGATTTTCCCTGCGGCGACGAACGCGACCTGGTCGGCCACGGCGCGGGCGAAGCCCATTTCGTGGGTGCTGAGAATGATGTCCTGGCCGGCTTCCGCGAGCTCCTGGATGAGCTCCAGGACCTCGGCGGTCATCTCCGGATCGAGCGCGGAAGTCGGCTCGTCGAGGAACAAAATTTCCGGCTGCCGCGCCACCGCGCGGGCGATGCCGACGCGCTGCTGCTGGCCGCCGGACAACTGCGCGGGCAGCTTGTCGGCGTGGTCGAGCAGGCTGAATCGGGCGAGCGCCTGTTCCGCCATTTCCTGCGCCTCGGCGGGCGAGTGGCCGTGCACTTTTTCCAATGGCAGCGCGATGTTGCGGCGGGCGGTGAGATGGGGAAACAGGTTGAACTGTTGGAAGAGAAAGCCGTTTCTCCGGCGGTAAGCCTGAAGCGCGGCCGGATCTGGCAGAAGCGGGTCACCGTTGATTTCCACCGCGCCCGCATCCGGGATTTCCAAGCCGCCGAGCACGCGCAGCAGCGTGCTTTTCCCGCCACCGGACGGGCCGATGAGGACCAGCACGCGGGACGATTCCACGGCCAGCGAGAGCCCGTCGAGCGCGCGGGTCTTGCCGTAACATTTCGTCAGGCCGGTGACTTCAAGTTTCATGACGGAAGCGTTTTTCCAACCAGTGCGACAACCATGCGACCGGCAGCGTGAGGATCAGATAGCCCAGCGCCAGCGGCACGTAGCCCTCCAGCCCGGCGTAGGAACGGGAGATGAAGTTCTTGGTGTTATAAAAATACTCCGTCACGCCGATCACGTTGAGCAGCGACGAGTCCTTGATCAGCGAGACGAACAAGCCCGCCATCGCCGGCAGCACGCGGCGCAAGGCCTGCGGGAAAATCACGTAGCGATAGACCTGGAACGGGCTGAACCCCACCGCCCGCGCGCTTTCCCACTGCGTCCGCGGGATGCTCTCGACGCCGCCGCGCAGGATTTCGCCGAGGTAGGCGCCCTCGAAAACGGATAGAAGCAGCACGCCGATGATCAGCTTGTCGTCGAATCCCTGCTCGCCGAGCGGCCGCGAGATCAGCGGCGCGAAGATCACGAAATAACCGAACAACAGGTGCACCAGCAGCGGCGTGTCCCGCACGAACTCCAGAAACGCCCGGCAAGTCCAGCGCACGACCACCAGCGGCGAGCGCTGGCCGAGCATGAAGAGCAGCCCGAAGAAGATGCTGCCTAGCAGCGCCGCGAGGGAAATCTGCAAGGTCACCAGCCACCCGCGCCACAGGGTTTCACGGTATTCCCACGCCTTCGACCAATCGGTCCGCGTGCCTAACATCGCGAACACCGCCGTGCACAGCCAGCCGGCCAACGCCACCAGCGCGAGGGCGACGAAAGCATTGGCGATCAGCTGGCGGCGGGTCATTTAGCGGAGGATGAACGGGATTCCGGACGCTTCGAGGAACTTCTTCTCGTCGTGCAAATAGCGCTCGCCGAGTTTCCCGAAGCCATCCTGCTTGCGGAACTCGTCGAGGAAGGCATTGACCCGCGAGAGCAGCGCGTCGTTGCCCTTGGCGATGCCGATGGCCCACGATTCCTCGACGAACGGCTTCAACAAGCCGCGGGTGGTCGCCTTGTTTTCCTCGGCGTATCGGTAAATGCTGAGCTGGTCGTAGATGAAGGCGTCCGCCCGGCCCTGCACGACCTCTAACACGCAAGCCGTCTGGTCCTCGAACACCACCCGCTTCGCGCCCGGTAGATTCTGGATCGCCCACGTCTCGCCGGTCGTGGCTGCCTTGGCCGTGACCGAGCGGCCCGGCTTTTTCAAGTCCTCCACCGACTGGATATCCGAGTCCTTGCGCACCAGCAGCGCGAGACCGGTGAAGGCGTAGGGATTGGAAAAATCGATCGACTGTCGGCGCTCGTCGGTGGCGGTCATCGAGGAAAGAATCAGATCGATGTTGCCCGTCTTGAGCGCGGGGATCAGGCCGGAGAATTCCATCGGCACGATCTTGAGCGGCCGCCCGAGATGCGCGGCGAGCGCCTCGGCGAGTTTCACGCTCACGCCGTCGGGAGTCCCCGACTTGTCCTGCATTTCAAACGGCGGATAGCTCAGATCCATTCCCACGCGCAAGACCGCGCCCTTGCCGGAACTGTTGGATTTCCCGCTGCATCCGACGGCGGCGAGAACGCACGCGGTGATGATCAAAAAGCGGCTGCGGCAAATCATGGCGCGACGGTAGCTAGAAACGCGCCGAGCGGAAGTGCGGTTTTCCGGGGCGGCAATTGCACCTTGAGTCCGGGTTCCTTCGGCATAGGTTCCTCGCGTGTCCAGCATCCAGGAAACCATCCATCAAATGGGCCGCCAAGCGCGAGCGGCCGCATACAAACTCGCCCAGCTTTCCAGCGACGAGAAGAACGCGATTCTCCGCGAGATGGCCGCCGCCATCCGCCAGCGGGTGCCGGAATTGCTGTCTGCGAACGCGAAGGACCTCGAAGCCGGACGGGCAAAAGGGCTTTCAAACGCCATGCTCGACCGGCTCATGCTGGATGAAAAACGCATCGAGGCGATGGCAGCCGGCATCGATCAAGTCGCGACGCTGCCCGATCCCGTCGGACAGGTTCTAGATTCGTGGGAGCGGCCCAACGGGATTCGCATCGAGCAGATCCGCGTGCCCATCGGCACCATCGGAATTATCTACGAGAGTCGCCCGAACGTCACCGCCGACGCCGCCGTGCTGTGTTTCAAGACTGGTAACGCCACCATCCTCCGCGGCGGCAGCGAGGCGATCCATTCAAACGTCGCCATCGCGGAAGCCCTCGCCGCCGCAGGCGCGCCCGAGCACGCGATCCAGCTCATCCCGTTCACCGACCGGGAGAGCGTCGCCGTTCTGGCAGGCATGGACAAGTGGCTTGACCTCATTATCCCGCGTGGCGGCAAGGGATTGATAGAGACCGTCGTCTCGCTGGCCCGCATGCCTGTGATCAAACACTATGACGGAATTTGCCACCTCTTCGCCGATGCCGCCGCGGATCAGGAAATGGCCGTCGCGCTCACGGTGAATTCCAAGACGCAGAAATGCGGTGTGTGCAATGCGTTGGAAACCTTGCTCGTCCATCGCGAGATCGCCGATTCATTCCTCCCGAAAGCCGCTGCCGCACTGCGTTCGAAAAATGTGGAGCTCCGCGGCTGTGATGAAACCCGCAAGCATCTCACAGACATTCTGCCCGCCACCGAGGAGGACTGGGGCACCGAATACCTCGACCTCATTCTATCCATCAAGATCGTCGGCTCGCTCGAAGACGCCGTTTCCCACATCAACCGATACGGCTCGCATCACACGGATGTCATCGTCACCCGCGACGAGATGGCGGCGGAGCGATTCCTGCGCGAGGTCGATTCCGCCTGCGTTTTCCACAACGTCTCCACCCGCTTCGCCGACGGCGGCGAGTTCGGTTTCGGTGCGGAAATCGGCATTTCCACCGACAAGCTCCACGCCCGCGGGCCGATGGGCCTGCGCGAGCTCACCAGCTACCAGTATCGCGTCCGCGGAAACGGACAGGTGAGAGGCTGACCGACCTGCAAGTTAGTTCGCAGCGGGAGCGTTCTTTTCCAGCCAGGCCTTGCGCGCCGTCAGGTTTTCCTTCAGCCCGGCGAGGTAAGCGCGCTCGCGGTCGAATTCGTCATAAAGCCGGAAGAGAGTGGAAAGATCCGAACGAAGGTCCTTGCGCGCGTCGTCGAGCAATTGCCCGAGACCGACGGCCTCGTCGAGACTCGGTTGGCGGGTCGCGCCGCCGGTGGACATGGTGATCTCCGCGAGTTGCTTTTTCAGATTCTCCGATTGGGCGTCGATCTGGCCAAGCTCCTGCGTGTAAAGCTTGCGGGCCGAGTCGGATGGATTGCGATTGGCGAGCGCGCCCTGCAACGAGCGGCGGCGCTGGTCGAGGCGCTCGATGCCCTCGCGGATGGCGGCGTTGATCTCGTCACGCTGTTTCTTGCCTTGAACGCTGTCACGGCGGCTTTGTTTCCATTCCTCGCTGATCCGTGAGTTTTCATTGTAGTAGCCATCCCAGTAGGAACCGCCGTCGGAATCGTATTTTTTCACATCCTCGTGGGCGGGAAACGACTTGCTGAGCTCCACGATTTGGGCGATCCGGTTGTTGATCCGTTGGTCGAATTTCCCGAGATCGGCGAGCGCGGCCTCATCGCCTTTCTTGATCCTCTCGCTCATTTCCCTGCGCTTGCCCGCATAGAGCTCGATGGAGCGCCTGAGACCTTGGATCGCGTCCAGTTTCATCTGGGAGACCTTCCATTTGGAGTCTTGCGAGTCCGTCGTGTCTGCGAGCATTTTGACCAACTCGTCCACGCGCTTTTCGATGCGGCCGTCGAGGATCGCGATGTCCTGGCGGAGCTCCTCCAAGCGCGATTCACGCTGGGAGATGTGGGACTCCAGATTGACGACCGAAGCCTTGCGAGCCTCCAAATCGATGGCGGGAGAGGTTTGTCCGGAACCGATTCCGAAGGTGAAAATAAACACAGCGCCTGCCAACGGAAGGAGGTTGAATTTCATGCTCCACACGGTGGCCTCATCCGGGCCCGGCTGCCAAGCCGAAACCGACAGCCGAAACCGAACGTAGGACCGAGTCATTGCACGTAATCGAAGCTTTTAAGTGGCATGATCTTGGAAAAATTGGAAATTTTACTGGCACGATTCGTATAATCGTGCCATAAAAGTGTCGGATTTGGCGCGATTATCCGCTTATCGTGTCACTTAAATCATAATCGTGCCACTTCAAATTCCAGCCCAAGAATTGGATCATCTGCACCGCATCATCGCGGCGCGACCATCCGGCGCGTCCGTCAAAGAACTGCTCGCAATACCCGCACTCGGATTCCCCAAGCGCACCTTGCAGCGGCGGCTCGACCAACTCGTCTCGGAAAACCGCCTCGCGCCCAAAGGCCAGGGGCGCGCCCGGCGTTATCTTGTCCCGGAACCCGATCATTTCCCGATGACCTCCATGATGCGGGAAGAGCCGCCCGTTTACAAAACCCGGAATGACTGGCTGTCACCCGCCGCCCGGGAAATCCGCGCGGTCATCCAACTTCCCGTTTCGCAGCGGACACCTGTGGGCTATCAAGGAGCGTTTCTCGATGCCTATCAGCCGAATCACACCTTTTACCTGCCGGAAAGCTTGCGGAAAGAACTCGAAGATCTCGGCCAGGTGGGATTGAGCGCGCTTCCCGCCGGCACCTACATGCGGCAGGTGATGGACCGCCTGCTCATTGATCTCTCGTGGAACTCCAGCCGGCTGGAAGGCAACACCTACTCGCTGCTAGAAACCCAGCGGCTGCTTGAATTCGGCGAAGACGCCGAGGGCAAAGCCAGCCAGGAAACGCAGATGATCCTCAACCACAAGGCCGCCATCGAGATGCTGGCCGAAGAAGCGGGAGAAATTGATTTCAACCGCTACACGATCTGCAATCTCCACGCCCTGCTATCCGACAACCTGCTGCCCGATCCCGCGGCCAGCGGGCGCGTGCGTTCGCGGCCTGTCGGGATCAGCGGGACGGTTTTTCATCCGCTGGAGGTGCCTCAACAAATCGAGGAGCGGTTCGAGCAAATTCTGGTGAAGGCCGCCGCCGTGCGGAATCCGTTCGAGCAGGCGTTTTTCGCCATGGTGCACCTGCCTTACTTGCAGCCGTTCGAAGACGTCAACAAGCGGGTTTCGCGGCTGGCGGCGAACATCCCGCTCATCCGCTATAACCTTTGTCCGTTGTCGTTCGTGGATGTGGATTCGCATGATTATATCGGCGGGCTGCTAGGTGTTTACGAGTTGAACCGCGTCGAATACCTGCGTGACGTTTTTGCCTGGGCCTACCGGCGGTCTTGTGCGCGCTACTCGGCGGTGCGGCAGTCTTTGGGCGATCCCGATCCCTTCCGCCTGCGTCATCGCGCGGCGATCGGGAGTTTCGTGCGGGAGGTCGTGCTGGGAGTGATGGACAAACGCGCCGCCACGAAGTGGATCGCCGCAGAGGCGGAGAGGGTCATTCCGCAGGCGGAGCGTTCCAAGTTCATCGAGGTCGTGGAAACCGAGCTCGGCTGCCTGCATGGTGGAAACATCGCGCGCTACCGGCTCAGGCCTTCGGAATTCAATGCGTGGAGCAAAGGCTGGAGTTGAAACCAGGCATCGCGCCTGCCTAACGCTTTGCTGTCCCCGCCGCGTCGAAGCAGATTTGCAGCGAGTGGGAAATGCCGGGAAGCCCCGCGACCCAGCCGATGAGCGCCCACGGCAGGCTAAGGTGTTGCAGCGCCATCGCGATGGCCCGGACCCCGCTCTCGCGGCGCCCGGACGATGGATGACGCCAGGTCACGCGGACCAGTGGCGGGCCGGTCCAGGCGTTTGCATCGCGGAGCTCGAGCCGGTGCGGGTGGCGGAGTTGGAACCACCGCGCGACCTCGGAACAGGGGCCGCACCGCTGATCCAGCCAGAGTTCGCATGGCTCTCCGATCCGAGGATTCAAGCGGGGCCACCACGACCGGACCGAGTCGTGATAGCTCGGCCAATCCTCTCCGAAACGATCCCGCATGTCCTGGTTTTCCGACCACCGCGCGAGTCCTTCCGAATAGACAACGCCTATCAGAGCGAGAATGGCGGGCCACGGACTCAGGAGAAAAATGGATTCCAGCAGAAGCAACGAAGTCATGGAAAGTTGCATCGGGTTCCGGACGAAGGCGTAAATCCCATGCGTCACGAGGCGGCGGGGCGGGTCGAGCGGAACCGGCGTGCCGCCACCACTGAGCGCCAGATCCCGCAGGGCGGTCAGTCCGGGGACGGAGAGCGAATGCCAGCGAGCCATGATCCCGGTGAGGTCGCCGCAGACGACGAGCAGCGGAATGCCCAGAAATATCCCGCCGAACGCCGGGGCTAACATGGCGCAGCGGAGCCCGACGTGCGTGCGCGCCGCCGTCCATTTCGAGATGAAAAGCGAGGGGACTAGCAGGCACGCCGCCATCAGGAAATCACCCGCAAACCACAGCGGATGGAGTTCGAGCACGGGTCTCATTTCCGGCATCACCCGCAGGTCGATGGCGATCAAGACCGCCGCCGTGACCCACACGCGCCCGTCAAGCGCGTGGGCAAGCAAAGGCGCGAAAATCCCCCAGGCGATGACCCAGCCGAAATAGAGTGCCAGTGGCATCCCGCCGAGAGCAGGCGCTTGGGAATGATAGTCCCAAAGTCCCGCCGCCCGGGCCAGGGCGTCGAGCCATGGCAGCATGGCGGCATTCCATGACAGGGAGAAGAGCAGCCCGGTGGACAACCATTTCCCCGGGCGAGCCCACCAGGCTAACAATGCGGTGCCCGCGAGGGGGCCGTAAAGGCAGGCTATCTGAATCGCCCCTTCGCGGGTCACGGGGCTTTGTAGGTTTGGGCGAGGAAATATTCGCCCGCCTTCTTGACCCCGTAGCGTTCGATCGGTTTGAAATATCACGCGGGATCGAGCAGCCTGCAGTAGCGCATCGTCAGGGTCACCCGGCAGCCGTTTCCGCTGGGCTCTATCTTCCACGCGGCGTCTTTCCAATCCAGCCAATGGGCGATGTGGCTGGTGTCCGCGACCCGCGCGACGCGGATGTGGTCCGGTCCGCTCTCGACCACTTCCGCTGATAGATCGCCGGGTTTCCCCTCGCCGCCGGCGAAGTGGATGAGCCACTTGTCGCCGGTCTCCAGCCCGCCGCCGTCGATCCGGTGGGGCGCGGGAAACCCGAGTTTCAAAAACGACGGCAGCTCGGAGAGGACAAACCGCGGGCCGCGGGCGAGCTGCGCGCAGGCGGCTGCGGGAGCAAGGGCCACCTCCCGGCTGACGGTGACGACCTCGTCCCGAGGGAAGGAAAGCAGGCCTGTCACACCCTTCAGGCTCATCAGCACCAGCGCGGGTAAAACCATGAGTCGGAACCGCTTTTCAAACTCCCGGCGCGCCCTCGCCTTGTAGGCGAAAATTCCGACGATGAATCCCAAGGGCATAGAAAAACGGCGCGGCCATCAGGATGCAGACAAAGCCCTCGATGAACAAAATCCCGAGTAACAGAAGGAAGAGGCTGATCCCTTTCATGATCATGCCGGTGGCGCTGGAGGACCTCGGCAGGAACGTGATCAACATCGCCAGCGCCGTGGGAAGCCCGATGAACATCAGCGCGCTCTGCTCCTTTTGTCCCAGAACCAGCACCCGATAGAGAACCGACGCGAGTCCCGCAGCAAGACAGAGCCAGACATACGGGCCGACCTGGCGCGGCGGCGGGTTTTTGGATTCGGGGCTCAGCGCTGGTTTGTCCTGCACGAGCCTCATATTTTCAGTAAATTCTGAAAATTCAAGAAAAGATTGGTTCGTCTGCGGATGCCTGGGTTCCCTCTGGCTTTTCTGCGGGGAAATTCTAGTTTCCGGCAGCACAGGTGACGGCCGGGCTCGGTCGGCGGACGCCTTGCGGATCCTCTGTCATGAATTTGTCCTCACACTGCCGCGGCAATCGTTGTTTTTGCCGAAATCCGTTCTCGCGCTGCGCGATTACAGCTGGCGGAAATTCGGCAGCGATCTGGTGGCCGGGGTCACCGTGGGGCTGGTCGCGCTGCCGTTGGCGATGGCCTTCGCGATTTCCTCCGGCGTGCCGCCGCAGTCGGGCTTGTATTGCGCGGTGGTCGCCGGGTTTCTGATTTCCGCACTCGGCGGCTCGATGACCCAGATCGGCGGACCGACCGGGGCCTTCGTGGTCGTGATCTCGGGCATCGTGGCGAAACACGAGATCGACGGGCTTTTCATGTGCACGATGATGGCGGGCGTGATGCTCGGAGCCATCAAGTCGCTGCTCTCCGCGACCGTGGCCGACCGGATGAGCGGGGACAAACACAACCCGAACGTGGAGTTGTTCGCGCAGGGCATGGCTAACATTTTCTCGCCACTGGTGGGCGGCCTGCCGGCGACGGGCGCGATCGCCCGCACCGCGACCAACATCCGCTCGGGGGCGAAGACGCCCGTTGCGGGGATGATCCACGCGCTCACGCTGCTGGCGATTCTGGTGTTTGCCGCGCCGCTGGCGAAACACATTCCTCTGTGCCTGTTGTCGTCGATCCTGATGATCGTGGTCTGGAACATGGGCGAGTGGGCGGAAATCCCCTCGATCCTGAAACTCGGCAAGGCGGACGCCTCGGTGTGGCTGATCACGCTTTTACTAACGGTCTTCGCCGATCTGACAGTCGCCGTGGCCGCCGGCATGATGCTGGCGGGGCTGCTCTACATCCGGCGGGTGACGACGACCACGACCGTCTCCGAGGTCACGCCGGAATACATCCGCAAAGGCTTCGCGCACAGCCTGCAGACTAACGAAATCCCGGAAGGTGTGGCGGTTTTCCGGATTCACGGGCCGTTTTTGTTCGGCGCGACCGACAAGGTTTCGCTCATCGAGGAGCGGATCGACGGCTTGTCAAAAGTGGTCGTGCTGCGCTTGCGGAACATGAACGCCATCGACGGCACGGGGCTGCACGCGTTGGAGAATCTCGCGGTCAAACTCAAGGCGGCGGGGAAAACGCTGGTTCTCTGCGGGATTCGCGACCAGCCGGCGCAGTTGATGGCGCGCGCGGATTTCCATCGCCACATCGGCGAGGAGAATATCCAGCCGAGCCTGGAAGCGGCGGTGCTGCGCGCGCTTGTCCTGCTCGCGGAAACTTCCGAAGGCGGGAATGATTGATTCGCAGTGGACCAAGCGGCGGTGTCCGGTGATGCTCGCGGCATGAGAAACGGCTCGGGATGGATGCGGATCGCGGCGGCGGTGCTCAGCGGCTTGCTGGTGGCGGGCTTGGTTCCGCCGTTTGATTTATCGGCGCTGGCGTGGGTGGCGATGCTGCCATTACTGATAGCGTTAGGCCTGGTTGAGGGGAGACGCGCGGGCTGGAAGGGATTCGCGCTCGGGTATCTGGCGGGGGTGGTGTGTTGCCTGATCCAGCTCCGGTGGCTGGCGGTGGTGTCGCCGCTCGGGATGGTGCTGCTGCCTTTGTATCTGGGGATTTTCTGGGGATTGTTCGGGGCGTTTGCGGCAAAGCTCGGGAAAGCGGAAAGTGCCGGGGCGAGCCTGCGGGTGGCATTTTGTCTCGGCGCGGTGTGGGCCGGGTTGGAGTGGCTGCGGGGCTGGTTGTTCACGGGCTTCGGTTGGAACGGGCTGGGCGTGGCCTTCCACGAGGCGCGGGTGATGGCGCAGGCGGCGGATCTGCTAGGCGTGACCGGGCTTTCGCTGATGCTGGTGTTTTTCCAGTCGGTCGTGGCACAAGCGGGCCGGCAGTTGATTCGGCGGCAGCCCGGAATGCGCTGGGATTTGGCGGTCGCGGGCATGCTGGTGATTTCCATGTATGGCTATGGCAGGGCGCGGATCGCCAGCGAGGCGCGCGCGGAATCGGTGCGGCTGAAGACGATGTTAGTGCAGATCAACATCCCGCAGGACGCGGCGCGGGTGCTGTGGACCGACCTGCAGGTCCACCAGGCGTATGAGGACGAAACCCTGAAAGCGCTCGATGCGCTGAAGTCGCCGCAGGGCGAAATTTCCCCCAAGTGGCCGGACTGGGTGATGTGGCCGGAAAGCGCGCTGACGGGCCGCATTCTCCGCACGGAGTCCGGCGAGTGGGGGACCTGGCAGATCAACCTCGACACGATCTCACAGGTCCGCACCGCGGGTCCGTTTTCGCTCATCTACGGCGTGAACGAGTTGGAGGCGGAAAAATCCGGCGACCAGCTGGTGATGAAAACGAAGGGCCGCGCCTACAATTCCATCGCGGTGATGTCGCCGGAAGACGAACTCCAGACCTACCGCAAGCGGCATCTGGTGATTTTCGGCGAGACGATCCCGTTCGTGGACTCGATCCCGTTTCTGAAGAAAATCTACGAGCAGCAGGCCGGCGTGGAATTCGGCGGCTCCTTCACGCCGGGTGATTCCGTCGAGCCGCTGCCGATCCCCGCGGGCGGGACGGTCATCGGCGCGATCCCCACGGTCTGCTTCGAGGACACCGTGGGCAGGCTGGTCCGGAAATTCACCCGGCCGGGGCCGCAGGTGATCATCAACGTGACCAACGATGGCTGGTTCAAGGAGTCCCCGGCGGCGGCCCAGCATTTCGCCAACGCGCGCTTCCGAGCGATCGAGTTGCGGCGGCCGATGTTGCGTTGCGCGAACAGCGGCGTTAGCGCCGCGCTCGATTCCACCGGGTCTGCCGATGATCCTAATTCCTGGAAGCAGCAGATTCTGACGGATGAAAACGGCAGTCATTTCACCCGCGGCTCGCTGCTCACCGAGTTGAAGATCCCGCTGAATCCGAGTTTTTCCCTTTTCGCGGTGATCGGTGACTGGGGCATCCTCGGATTGGCGGCGACGGGGCTGATCGTGGCGGTCTTCACCCGGAAATCAGGGCGGGCGGCTGCGGGAAGTTAGGTTCAGCCGGGTCTTTTTCGCTGCCGGCCAATTCCATCTTGACCTGTTCAAGCGATCACGCTTCAACTGATGCCATGAGCCTTCAATTGTTATCCAGCCGCCTCAAGCAGACCTTCGGCTATGACGGATTCCGCCCGCTGCAGCGGGAAATCATGGAAGCCTCGCTGAAGGGCCGGGACGCGGTCGCGATTCTTCCCACCGGCGCGGGGAAAAGCCTGTGCTATCAGCTGCCCGCCCTTGTCCGCGAAGGCCTTACCGTCGTCGTCTCGCCGCTCATCGCGCTGATGAAGGACCAGGTGGACCAGCTCGAAGCCAGCGGCGTGGCGGCCACGTTTCTCAACTCGTCGCTGGACGGAAACGAGGCGCGGCGGCGGCTCGACGCGCTCGATGCGGGCGAATACCAGCTGCTCTACGTCGCGCCGGAACGGCTGATGCTGCCGGATTTCCTGGCGTGCCTGAAGGGCTGGAAAATCGCCGCGCTGGCGGTGGACGAGGCGCACTGCATCAGCGAGTGGGGCCACGACTTCCGCCCGGAATACCGCCGCCTCAAGGAAGTGCGGCAGCTGATTCCTCACATCCCCGTGCTCGCCCTCACCGCCACCGCGACGGAGCGCGTGCGCCTGGACATCGTCAAACAACTCGAACTCCGCGATCCGGCGGTCTTTCTCGCGAGCTTCAACCGCCCGAACTTGAAATACCAGGTCATCGCCAAGGCCGGTGCCGCGGCGCAGCTCTGCAATTTCGCGAGCGCCCGGCCCGAGGACTCCGGCATCGTTTACTGCCAGTCGCGGAAAAGCACCGAAGCCCTCGCCGCCACGCTGCGGGCGCAGGGATTTTCCGCCGTCGCCTATCACGCCGGGCTCGATCCGGCGGAGCGCGCGAAAAACCAGGACGCCTTCCTCCGCGACGAGGCCAAGATCGTCTGCGCCACCGTCGCCTTCGGCATGGGCATCAACAAACCCAACGTCCGCTACGTCATCCACGCCGACCTGCCGAAAAACATCGAGGGCTACTATCAGGAAACCGGCCGCGCCGGCCGCGACGGCCTGCCCGCCGACTGCCTGCTGCTGTTCTCCCGCGGGGACGTGATGAAGCTGCTCAAATTCCTCGAGAAAATCCCCGACGAACAGGCCCGCGAGGTGGCGCACCGCCAGCTCGACCAGATGACGCATTTCGCCGAGAACGACGCCTGCCGCCGCATCGGCCTGCTCGGTTATTTCGGCGAAATCTGGCCTGCGGAAAACTGCGGCGGCTGCGACCACTGCCTTCATCCCCGCGAGAAATGGGACGCCACCACGGATGTCCAGAAGCTCCTCAGCTGCGTCCTCCGCATCCGCCAGGCCGGGAATTTCAGCGTCGGCCTCAACCACGTTTCAGAAGTCCTCACCGGCGGCCTGTCCGAGAAAATCCTGCGCTGGAAACACGACGCGCTCACCACCCACGGCATCGGCAAGGACCAGCCGCGGCCGTATTGGGTGGACCTCGGCAGGCAGTTGCTGCGGCTCGGTTTGTTAGCCGCAAGCGCGGACAAATTCCCCACCGTCAGCGTCAGCCAACTCGGCATCGACACCCTGAAAAAGCGCGAGACCGTCATGCTCACCCGCGCGCTGGAAACCCCGCGCGCCAAGTCCGCCGTCCGCAGCGGCGAAATCCCCTGCGACCCCGGCCTGTTCGAGTGCCTGCGCGTCCTCCGCAAGGAGCTCGCCGACGCCCGGAACGTGCCGCCGTACGTGGTTTTTTCCGACGTCACGCTCCGCCATTTCAGCCGCGACTATCCGCAAGACGCCGCCGCGCTGCTCCGCGCCCCCGGCGTCGGTGACAAAAAACGCGAGGACTATGGCGAGGCGTTTCTCACCGCGATCCGCCAATGGCTCGCCGGAAATCCGCCCCAGGAATTCGCCCCGCTCGCGCCCGCCGCCGCGCCCGATCCCAAGCCCCGCGGACCGGGGATTCTCAACGGCACCGCCCAGCTAACACTCGAGCTCTGGAAAAGCGGCAAGTCCATCGCCCAGATCGTGGAAACCCGCGGCCTCGCCGAAACCACCATCGAGAACCACCTCGCCCAAGCCATCGAAAACGGCGAACCGCTCGACCCGCGCGCCTTCTACACCGCCGCCGAGGAACAACAGATGCAAGCCGCCCTCGAAGGCTACGATGAGACATCGCTCAAACCGGTGTTCGAACAGCTTGAAGGCCGCGTCAGCTACGGCAAGCTCCGGCTTTACCGGGCGATCTCGGCACGGCTGGAGAGCGCCGGGTGATTCCCTCCGCAGATCCGCATCAGTCTTGCATGCAAGCGCCGAAACCCTTAGGCATCGGGCCGATGCCCGGCGAAAACCTCAAACCGCAGCGAAATCCATCCTGGTCAGGCACCCTCCTGCGGGTGGTACTGATTTGCGGGGGGTCGGTGGCCATCTTGCTGCCCGCATGGCTGCCCAACCGGCCCTCGGTGCCCATCGAGCGCGGCACGGTCGAGCTGCTTCAAGCCTTCCTGCTCGCCGCCGCCGCCGCCGTGATCCTCGGCGCGTCCACCCATGCCGGGCCGAATCGCCCGGTCTGCCGGGTTCTCGCCTTGGGACTGTTCGCCGCCTTCGTGGGTGAGATCGACGATTTCATTTCAGGAATCATGCGCGTCAACTTCCCGGAAGGATGGGTCGTCGGCTTCATTCTGTTATGCGCGCTCGTCACCATCTATCGCCACCGGCGGATCATGTTTCATTTCTTCTCCACCATGGGAAATCACGCCGGCTCGGGGCTGATCGGCTCGGCGTTGCTCATTATCTATGTGTTCAACCACGTCATCGGCAGCGCGCGGTTTTGGAAGGCCACCCTCGGTGCCGCCTTCTCGCCGGAAGTTCCAAGGATCTGCAGAAGCTATCTGGAACTGCTCGCCTTCTATCTCATCTTCATCGGCGTTCTCGGCCTGTCCATCACCTTGGCGAGACGCCGGGAGCCCGCGTAAATCGCCGCCATGTTTCACATCGTCCTCATCGAGCCCGAGATCCCCCACAACGCCGGAGCCGCCGGCCGGCTCGCGCTGGCCACCGGCTCGACGCTGCAGCTGGTTGAGCCGTTAGGATTTTCCCTCGAAGACAAATACGTCCGCCGCACCGGCCTCGACTACTGGCAGGATGTGAAGCTGCGCGTCTGGAAATCCTTCGACGAGCTGCGCGCCGCGGCCGACGGCGGCGCGGGGTTCTGGTTCCTCAGCACCAAGGCGACCACCTCGCCGTGGCAGGCGGAATTCCAACCCGGCGACTACCTCGTCTTCGGCCGCGAAACCCGCGGCCTGCCGGAGAATCTTGTCGCGGAAGCCGGTGATCACGCGCTGCGGATTCCGATGGAACCCGGCGGCACGCGCAGCCTGAATCTATCCACCGCTGTCGCCATCGTGCTCTACGAGGCCGTCCGCCAGCAGGACCCGGCTTGGTAATCTCCCTGCTTTCATGAACTACAACGCCTCCGTCAGCGATTTTTTCAAAAGCCCGCAGTGGAAATCAAATTTCCTGCTCGGCGCGGTCGCGATCCTCATCCCGCTGGTCGGCCCTCTGGTTCTGACGGGCTGGCAAGTCACCGGATTGTGGGCGCGCGGGGATCGCGAAGAGCCGGGGAAATTCCCGCCGTTCGATTTTCAATACTTCGGCAAATACCTCGAACGCGGCTTGTGGCCTTTCCTCGTCAATCTGGGCGCCTCGCTTGTCTTGGTGCCGGTGATTCTTTGCACGATGCTACCGCTTTTGATTTTCTCCGGAGTATTTGAGTCCTACCAAGCCAAAATCATCCGCAGTCTCGCCGGGCACATCCTGGCCGGGGTGGCGTGCGACGAGGAAGCGCGGGCGTTCCGCGAATTCCGCACGTCCTTGTCTTGATTCCCGTCCGCCTATTCCGCTTGCCCGTGAGCGGCGGGTTGGTTACGGGGTTGGGGGTGACCGGCACCCCGCCGAACTCACTCCCACACCGCGAAAGACTTTATTTATGGCCATCACCCGCGCTCTCCTCTCCGTCTCCGACAAAACCGGCTTGGCCGAATTTGCGAAGGAGCTCCACGAAATGGGAGTCGAACTCCTTTCCACTGGCGGAACCTCCGTGACTCTGCGGGAAGCCGGATTGCCAGTCATCGACGTCTCGGAATTCACCGGCGCGCCGGAGCTTTTCGACGGCCGTTTGAAAACCCTGCACCCGAAAGTCCACGGCGGCCTGCTCCAGCGCCGCGACGACGCCTCGCACATCGCACAGGCCAAGGAGAACAACATCCCGCCGATCGACCTGGTCGTGGTGAACCTCTATCCGTTCGAGGAAACCGTCGCCAAGCCGGACGTCACGCTGGAGGAAGCCATCGAGAAAATCGACATCGGCGGCCCCTCGATGTTGCGCAGCGCGGCGAAGAACCACGCGAGCGTCACCGTCATCGTCGATCCCGCCGACTACCCGCGGGTGATCGATGAAATGAAGGAAAACAAAGGCAATACGACCAAGGGTTTTCGCGAGCAGCTCGCGGTGAAAGTATTCCTCCGCACCTCGCAATACGACGCGGCCATCACCAACTACCTCGGCCAATGCCGGACCGGCACCTGCTGTAATTTCACCCTCAGCCTGCCGCTCGAACAGGAACTCCGCTATGGCGACAACCCGCACCAGAAGTGCGCGCTTTACGGCCATTTCAACGATTTCTTCACCCAAGTCCAAGGCAAGGAGCTCAGCTACACCAACGTCCTCGACATCGAGGCCGCGGCGGACCTGATTCTCGATTTCGTCCGCCCGACAGTGGCCATCCTCAAGCACACCAATCCGTGCGGGGTCGGCCAGGACGACGAGGACCTGCGAGCCGCCTGGCAGAAAGCTTTTGAAACCGACCGTCAGGCGCCGTTCGGCGGCGTCATCGTCTGCAACCGCCCGCTCACGCTGGAGCTGGCCCGCGTGATTTCCGAGATTTTCACCGATGTCATCATCGCCCCCGAGTTCGAGAGCGACGCGCGCGCGCTTCTGCAGAAAAAGAAAAACCTGCGCCTCATGAGAATGAACGAGGCCTACCGCGATGAGAAAAAGTCGCCGGTCATCCGCTCCTGCCCCGGTGGCATCATGGTCATGGACCGCGACCACACCGCGCTCGGCCTCGAAAACCTCGAATCCAAAGTCGTCACCAAACGCCCGCCGACCCAGGAGGAAATGCGCGCCATGCGCTTCGGCTGGCGGATCGTCAAACACGTGAAGTCGAACGCCATCGTTTACTCCAGCTCGGACCGCACGCTCGGCATCGGCGCCGGCCAAATGAGCCGCGTGGATTCCTCACGGATCGCGATTTGGAAAGCCAAGGAAGCCGGTCTCGATCTCAAGGGCAGCATCGTCGCCTCCGACGCGATGTTCCCGTTTGCCGACGGCCTGCAATCGGCCATCGACGCCGGGGCCACCGCCTGCATCCAGCCCGGCGGCTCGATGCGCGACGAGGAAGTCATCGCCGCCGCGGACGCCGCGGGCATGGCCATGGTCTTCACCGGCCACCGCCATTTCAGGCATTGATTTTGCGGCTCAGGAAGCGGCCGCCACATCGAAGCCCGCGGCTTTCGCGTCGCGCGGCTCGGCGTTGCGGAAGCTTTTCCAACAACTCGCGGGCAGGCGGGTGAGCACCACTAGCAGGCCTTGGGAAACGACGAATCCCAGCAGCCACGGAAACGCCTTGTCCATGAATCCGTAGGAATGAAGACCCACGCCGAGCATGTTCACGCCGAACCACGAGAAGGCGGTGATCGCGTTGCCGAAGATGGCCATGGCCATCAAGCCGCGCTGACGGATGAAGCCGCCCCAGCGGGCGTGAAGGATCAGGGCGCACCATAATACGATGAGCAGCGCGCCGTTTTCCTTGGGATCCCAGCCCCAGAAGCGGCCCCACGACTGGTCGGCCCAGATGCCGCCGAGCACGGTGCCGACGAAGCTGAAAAGAGTGGCGAAGCAGACCACGCCGTAAACCATGCGCGCCAGCTTCTGCGCCGTTTCACGCGTCAGCAGGCGGGTGAAGAAACCCAGCACCACGTAGGCGATGGCGAGAAATCCCGCGAGAAACATCGCGGAGTAGCCGGCGGTGATGACCACGACGTGGGTGGCCAGCCAGATGTTGCTATCAAGGACCGCCTGCATCATTTCCAACGTATCTCCGCTGGAACCGAGATGGTGCGCGATGATGAGGGTGATGAACCCGACCATGCCCGCGCAGGCCGCGCCGATGCCATCGCGGAAAATGCGCTCCAACACCAAGCCGATCAGGACCGCGCCCCAGCCGACGAAGATGGCAGAGGAGTAGAGATTGGTCACAGGTGGCCGCCCTTGCAGCCACATCCGCGAGAACATGCCGAACGAGTGGACCGCGAGCGCTAGCAGGAGCAACAGGAACGCCGTCTTGCGCAGGCCCTGCGGGCAAACGAGCCACGACGTGCAGGCCAGCAGGAATGCAGCGACATACAGCACCATGCTTTGATAGAACGGCTCCATGTGGTTGAAGCGCCATTCGTAAGCGGAGCGTCCGGCCAGAGCCGGTTGTTCGATGCCGAGCCAGCCCGCGTATTCGCTGGCGGCCCGCGCGAAGGCGGCGTGATCGCCCGCTCGGAACGCGTCGCCCAGATCGGCGAAGGCGGCGACGGAAGCGGGAATGGACTGCGGCGAATCCACCCGGATCAGGGCGGCGCCGATGGTGAGCCAATCGGCAGCCTGCCCGCCCGCGGACGGAACCACGGCGAGCATATAGGCGTTTTGGGATTGGGATTCGTAACGGGCGACCGATGTCTTGAGCAGCGCGAGTTGGTCCTTGTCCGCAGGCGGCGCGCCCGGCTTGAGCGAGGATGACGCGGTCGCAACGGCTTTGGCATAGGTGTTGATCTCGTCAGCGAAGCGGGTGGCTTTTTCCGGCTGCACGCTGCATCCGAGCCGCTGATAGAAAATCAGCGCGTTGCGCAGGTTGAAGATGGCCGTTTGGAAAGGAGTGCGCTGGGCGGCTTCCATCTCCGCGCTGATTTTCCCCTCCTCGTCGATTTTTTCCAGATAGGGGTGGAGCTCCTCGAAGGTGCAGTAGCGCTTGTCCGCCTGGGGCATGCCGAGCATTCCCAGAACCTCCTGATTGTGCACGGCGAACACCGGATACCGGTCCGCCACCGGGGCGTTGAAAAGCACGTCCGCCAGCCAGCGCGAGGCTTCCATTTTTTGGCCGTTTTCAAGACGCAGCGTCTGCTTGCCGCTCATGATGAGCAGGGAATTCCGGGCCACGGTGTCGAGCGGCTTGACGCGCCCGCCGACCAATACCGGCAGGCGGCTGAAGGTCCGGAGGTCGAAGTCATTCGACTTCGGCTTGGGCGTGACCCAGGACGACGCCAGCCACAGACCTGCCAGAACCAGAACGATGATAGGAAGAAAACGTTTCATTTGGAGGCGGCTGGCTTGATGCGCCGGGCGAACCCGGTGAGATGCAGGGTGAATTGGAAGATCAGCCCGATGGCCACGATCACGCAGGCGATGTAGGGTGCCTGATAGCTCGGGTTCCGGACCACTTGCAGGACCGTTCCGCTGTTGTCGGGCTCGAAGCCGGACTGATAGTAAGTGTCGCCGAGATAGCGCAGCGGGTGATTCATGTAGATCAGCACCTGGCGGCGCTCGTGGTTCACGTCGTCGGCGAGGTTGATCGTGCTGGAGAAATTCTTCGGGATCTGGGTGCCGGGATAGACCTCGTGGGTGAAGTCCTTCAGCGTCATGCTGTAAGGCTTGTAGTAGCGGGCCGGACGGAGCTGGATGCTCCACTGGCGGCCGTCCACCTCGAAATTCTGGGGCGCGGCCATGGCGTCGGAGACCAGCCAGGTGCCGAGCGAGGCTTCGCCTTTTTGCGGAATGATTTCCAGCACGGCGCTCATCACGTCGCGGTCGTTCATCTTGGTGGCGCGGGGAGCGGGTTTCACGGAAATCCGCGCGCCAGCTCCTTTGCTGGAGGCGGGAACCGAAGCTCCCGTGCCCTCGCCGGTCATTTTAAGTTCCGAGTTCCGGTAGAAACTCCGGACGACCATGCGGAATGGCAGCGACCCATCGGTGATGGAGCCGCCGTCCGCGAGGACATCCCCCGGCACGGCGGTGACCTGGTCAGTGTCCGGATCAGATAGATCGACCACCGCGAGCTCCATGCGCATGCTGTCTTCCGAGTAGTTTTTGGTTTCACCCTCCTTGAGGCGCATGTAACTGGAAACGGAGAACAAGTCGGTGGCGAGGCCGCCGGCGAGCATGATGATGAGGCCGAGATGGGTGAGCTGGATGCCGAACTTCTTCCACGTCCAGCTGAAGCGGCGGACGTGCGCGGCGATTAGATTCACCAGCAGCACCGCGCCGATCAGGTGGCCGCCGGGGAAAACCGGAATCCTGAAGCCGTCCGGAGAGCTCGACCACCAGATGAACCAGCTTTGGAAATACTCCTCCTGGATGAAAAAGAGCCCGTAACGCACCTGCGCCAATGTCCCGGCGAAGACCAGCACCAGCGCCGCCGAGAGACCGTAGAGCGTGAGACGCAACGAGGAGATCCCTTCCAAAAATCGATTGAGAACTCTCATCATTCGGGTTTGTTGAAACGCACGGACTCAAGGAAGGCCGTGAACTTTGCTTTCTCCGCGCCGACGAGCGCGTCCGGGCCGGTGAGTTTGAAAAACCAGGTGTCGGAACCGTGACGGGTCCATCCCGCGGCCAGGCGGTTCTGCGGGCCGGTGACGTCGATGAGCGAGATCGTCTTGGGACCGGCGGTTAGTTTGGAAACCAGCGCGGCCAGGCCGGCCGCATCCACCGCGGGCAGGCCGACTTGCTGGCGCCAGCGGTTGACGTTTTCAAGATCGCCGCCGACATCGCCGGGGAAATGGGTGATCGCCATTTCCGCCTTGGCGCCGTCCGCATCCGTGATGCCGAAGGTCGCATAACGCATCGAGCTGGTGGCGGGGACCAGCGTCCAGCCGACGGGAAGCTGCCAGCCGAGACTGCCGTCGCCAGGCGGGGCGGCGGCGGGTGGAACCGCGGCGGGTGCTGCCGGAGCGGGGGCGGTCTCGGCCGCGGGCTTCACGGATTGCATCCATTTGATGAAATTCTCCTTCTCGGCGGCCGTGAGGGCGGAGTTGCCGCGCATCTTGTAGAACCACGCGTCCGCGCCCTTGTTAGCAACCGCCCCCATCATGCCGCCGTCTTTCAATGCGTCCGCGCTGGGAGCAAGTCCTTCGATCTCCACCACCACCGCTTCGCCGACGGGCGTGACGACGGTTTTCGAAGTCTGCTTGAGAGTGGCCTCGTCGATGGCGGGCTGGGCGAGTTGGCCACGCCAGCGGTTGACATTGTCAAGGGTGCCGCCGGCCGCGCCGCGAAGGATCACGAGGGAAATATCAGTGACTGCGCCGCCTTCCCCTTCCACGAGATAGCTGGCCTGCCGCATGGAAGTGGCGGGCATTTTCTTCCAATGGGCCGGCGGAGCGTCCGTGACCTGAGGAGAACCACCGCCCGGGCGCGTGCCTGCCAGCTGATCGGCGGTTAGTCCCGCATGGGGATCGCCCGCCGGGCCGGAAGGCATGACACCGCCGGGCATCATGCCCGGAACACCGGCGTGGGGATCCGCCGACGTGGCGGACTGGGAGAGAACGGGCGGAGTTTCCTTGGCGACGCGGTAAACCTTGATCTCACGGTTCTGTTTGCAAGCGGCGGCGGACAGGACGAGCAATCCCAGGCAGAGGTTCGAGAATTTCATGGGCAATGAATGCTGACAGGAACGAAGCTTCACCGTGGAAATGAAAGCGTCAATTGATGAGCAAAAAAGGAGCGGAAAATCAGACGATTATTCCTCCTGGATCTGCCCGTTGTGGCACTCGGCGCAGTTGGGTTCGGTGTATTCCGAGTCCACGTGGAAGAACTCGAAGCCTTTCGAATTCACCTTTTCAAGTTCCTGGCCTGCGCCTTGGGCAACGATGAGGTGGCAGGCGTTGCAATCGCTGCCCTTGATCGAGTCGGAGCCGTTCGCCGCCATGTGCTTGCCATCGTGGCAGCGGAAGCAGCCGTTGGTATCCTTGTGGCCGATGAAATTCGGGTGGGCGCGCCAATCGGCTTTCATCTCGGGGAAGAAGTTGTTTTGATAGATCGCCAGCGTTTCCGTGATCAGCGCGTCCACGCGCTTGTCATCCGGATATTCGGCGAGCAGCGAAGCCGCGATCTTCTCGCGGGCCTCCTCGCGGGTGGCATAGGAAGCCGCCAGGGCCTTGACCACCTTGGCCTTGGCCCAGGGAATCGCCGGATCGATGCGACCCATCGCGATCGACTGGTCCACCGCGTCGTTCGGCGACGCGAAGTTGTGCGCGGGCCGGTTGTGGCAATCCATGCAGTCCATGCTGCGGATCGGGTGTTTCGAAATGTCATCCTTGAATTCCTCGGTGCGGTATTCGGTCACCTTGCCATTGGCATCGGTCACGCGCACCCAGGGAATGTTCAGGCGCAGGTCATCCAGCGCGATGAACTCGATCTTGTTGGAGACATTCATGTGGGAGTGGATGCCTTGGACCGGACCATGCACCGGATCGCTGCCACCCACCTTGAGGATCATCTGCACGGTGAACGGAGTGTTCGTCTCGTCGGCGAGGAAATGGCGGTAGGTCTTGTGGACATCGCCGAAATGCTTCTGCGACCAGTGGCAGGTCTGGCAGGTTTCCTGAGCGAGCCGCAGGTTCGGATTGAGGATCTGGATCGGCCGGTCGTAATCTCCGAGAATCTGGTGATAGAGCTGTTTCACCCCGTTGACCTTGGTGCGGATGTAGGCGGTGGTGCCAGGGCCGATGTGGCAGGCGACGCAATCCACCTGGGCGTGGGCGGAATGCTGGTAGGCCTTGTATTCCGGCTCCATCGGCGTATGACAGGTCTCGCCGCAGAACGAATTCGTCTCCATCAGGTGATAGGTCTCGTAGCTGCCGAACGCGGTCAGAAACAGGAACCCGAGGCTGCCACCAACGAAGGCGACCATCAGGCGGCGGTCCCGCTTGCGGGACAGGTCGATGTTCAGGACGAACGCGGATTGCTTGACGGGAAGTCCTTTGCGGATCCTGCGGGATTCCAGAATGTATCCCAACAGGATCAGAGCCAAGCCCATGAGCAAGAACATCGGCGCGACCACATACGCGAGAATGCCCATGTAGGGATTCGCGTGGGTGGCCATCAAGTCCACGGCGAACAGCAGGACGAACGCGAAAAATGCGGATATGGAGAGCACCATCCCGGCCAGACTGAGCCAGTTGCGCAAACGGTTGAGACGGCTGTCGGACGGGGAAGGCGGAGTTTCTTCGGTCATGATTTAGAGGGTGTGCGGTCTTTTACTGAGTTTAAAAAAGCGGAGTCCCGTGACCGGGACTCCGCTGCTGGAACCGTTCCGGCAGCGGATGACCGGCACCGGGTTGAGTGAATTTCTATTTCTTGAAAGCGCGGATGTAGGTGAGCAACTCCTTGGCTTCCGCATCGGACACCTTCGAGCCGTAGGCCTTCATTTTTTCCTTACCCTCCTTGGTCACGCCTTCCTTGATGGCCTTGAGACCTTCGGCATCACTGAACGAGGCCTGGACCTTGGCGTCCCGGTAATCCTGAGCGCCGGATTTCTTGCCCATCTTGGTGTCGCCGCTGCCGTCCTTGGCATGGCAGGAAGCGCAGTTCTTGGCGTAAAGCGCCGCGGCATCACCGAATGCGACGGGAGTTCCCAGCAACAGGGCGATCGAGAAGAGTGAGATTTGGAGTTTCATAGTGGTGTTGGTCATTTGGAATTTCAGGAAGCTTCAACAATGTTCTGGCAGATCAGAAGCGGACTTGCAAGCCCGTTGACACCATGTGCGCGTCAAAATCGTCGTAGCCGCCGCTTTGATCATTGTCGGTGGTGTTGCTGGTGATGAAGCCGTAGCGGAGGTTCCAGATCATGTTTTCATTGATCACGCGGGTCAGGGTTAGGGCGATCATGTGCTCCTCGGTCTCATAGCCGTATCCCATGGTCGGGTAGCCGTTGAAGCTCTGGCTGGCAACATAGTTGTGGGCCGAGAAGTAGGAGTAGGTCGCGGTCAACTCAGTGCGGGCGTCAATCGCGTAGCCGGCTGTCAAGCTGCCCACGAGGCTGTCGTTGTCGGAATCTCCGGTGTATTCCTCCGGAGTGTCGGTTTCCGAGCTAATCCAGCTGACAGTCCCTTGCACATACATCGATGCCATTGGGCTCCATGTCATGCTTTGACTGACGATGTGAGAGGCGACGTCGCCGCTTTCGATGATCGGGTAAATGATGGCAGGATCGATGTTGCTGCTGGCAGTCGTGTTCTTTGACCAGTTGATGCCCCGGTTTTCAAACTCCGTGTGGGCGTAGTCATAACGGGTAACCAGTGAGATATTGCTCATGGGGCGCCAGGTCATCCGCAGGTTCAGATCATCAATTTCGGAGTTGTGGTCCACCATGATGGGGCGGAAGTTGTTGGCTCCGCCGGGAGTCCATGTGTTGCCCGGGATACCCGTGGGAAACTGCTGGTTACCTTCGTCATGATCCAGGGACTGCTCCCTGTTCTCATGGAAACCCTGAACCGAGAAACTCAGGTTGCTGAGCGCATACCAGTTCGCTCCGATGGTGTATTTCTGCTCGTCGATTTCCACGTCAGTCGCGAGGAATTCCCCGTCAAGATCAGGGTCGGGAACCCCCACTCCTTCAACCGCGTATCGGTCGATCCGCCTGATATTCTCGTCCTCCTGCTCCCACTCGGCCTTCGCATAAAGCACGATGTTGTCGAGACCCGTATAGCGGATGTCGATGGCTTCGGCAAAGGCATCCATGTCGGTGTAGGATGCAAGCGACTCCAGCCCAAGCCATGACTGGTTGGTGTTGTAAGCGCGGAACTTGCTGATGACATCCGTATTCTCCTTTTCGTAGCGCAACGATGGAGTGACCGTCAGGTCCTGCACCGGCACCCACATGAAGTTGAGGTTGGTGATGAACTGGTCGGTGTTGCTGCCACCACTCATTTGGTCGTAGGCATAGTCACGCTTGGCTAAGCTTCCCGTATTGCCCCCCGGTATGGTTTGTTCCGGCAGCGCCCAATAGGCGCCATACTCGCGCGAACCACCGTCGATGTCGCTGTTCTGATTGCTGACGGATGCCGCAAAGGACAACCATGCCTTGTCATTGAACCGGGTGACACTGCTCACATGGCCGCCGAACATGTCCGACTTCACCTGCTCGGTGAGGGTGATATCGAGCAACTGGCCAGAAGTGCCTGACGCGGTTGGAGGAGCCGCGTTTGGCTTGGTGCCATAGCGGGGAGTGTAGCGCGAATTATCTTGGGAATAATGCTCATAAACGAGACCCATTCCAAGTTCCGTGTTGCCGATGGTGTAGTCGCCATCCAACTCGAAGATGTCGGTGCTTTCATCGATATCCCAGAGGGCAGGCAAGAACTTGAATGCCGGATTGCTGCCCGTAACGCCGCCCCAACTGTTATTGTTGAGGCTGTCGCCCCAGCATGTGGAATCCTTGTCGCCATTCCGGTAAAGGTGGCGGTATGAGAAGGTGATTTCCGGCAGGTCTTCCTTTCGCAACCCTGCTTCCAGGTAGATTTCGCCGCGGTCAATCGACCGCTCGTCATCAAATAGCCCCGAAGCATTGCTGGCGTCCATGTTGGCACCGTCGAGGTAACCCGGCGAGGCATCATACCAGGTGCGGAACTGTTTGAATCCGGCCTTGACGTAACCGAGATCGGCTTTTTGCAAGTCCATGTTGAACTCGTAGTCCTCCAATCCCGGCAGCGCGTGGCCATCGAGCGTCAGAGTGGTCGTGTCGTTGAGCTCCTTGGAGAATTGTGACTCGTCGATACCTCCGTAGAAATCGCCGTTGGTTCGGGTGCGGCGCATCATTCCGGCTTCATCGCCGCTGACGAAGGCGCCACCGATCGTGAAGGCAATCCAGTTTGAGGCGACCTCTTTCGTGGGTTCCTCGGCCGGCGCGGCTGCCGGGGAGGTCCCGGCTTGAGCAACAGTGATCGTGAACACGAGTGCCGGAGCGGCGAGCGCGAAACGGAACGAGCGCGGGGTTCTGGATTGTCCTAAGATTCTTGAGAAACTTGCAGGTTTCATATCCTGGGTGGTTTGGGGTTGATTTTGAAGATTAGAAGCGGAGTTCGACGTTGGTATTGGAGCCGTGGACGGCCTCATGACAGCCCGCGCTCCAGCAGGTGCCTTGGTTGTAGCGGCTGGTGGGTGCGGTGGATGGTGAAGCCCCATTGGGCGACACGACTGCTCCAGTCGGACCGTGGCTGCCGGAGGGCCCCATTTGTCCGGAGTTCACTTGACCGTTGGGGGCTGTGAATGGCGAGGTATGTGAATCGAAGTGGCACTTGAGGCACAGGGTGCCATTGCGCTGGGTGAGCATCTTCTGGTTCACCGATCCGTGCGGGTTGTGGCAGGTCGAGCAACCTTCCTTCACCGCATCGTGCGAGAAGATGAAATGCTGGGTTTGGGCCTTGTGGCACTCGGCGCAGGTTTCGTTATTGCCGTGGAGCTGTGTGCCTCCGCCTTTGACGGCATTACCCTTGTGCGGGTCATGGCAATCCGAGCAGGTCATCTTGCCGGCGAGCACGGGGTGGGCGTAGGGCAGGCTGAACTCGGCTTTTTTGTCGAGGTGGCACTGGAAGCAGGTTTCCGGGGATTTGTGGGGATTGACGATGGTGCCGTCCTCGCCGCCGGACTCCTTGTGCTTGCTGCCGGGTCCGTGGCAGGACTCGCAGCCCATATCGACGGCGTTCTTACCCTTGGCCTGGAGTTTGGCGTGATCCGCCGTTTTGAAGTCGCGGTTGATTTTCTCGTGGCACTCCGAGCAGGCCTCCGAGCCGATGAAGGAGGCCCCGGCGATGCTGGGCGGGGCCATCATCGTGCGGCCGGTGGTCCCGCAGGAAATCAGGATCAGCGCGGTGGAAGCCCCTCCTCCCGCGATCCACAACAGGTTTTTACGGAGGTTGCGAATCCAGCGGCTCAGAGCCGCAGGCCGGGTAAGTTTCCAGAGTGTCTTCATTGGGGTTGGTTTTTTGCGGGTAAATAGCACTATCAGATGGATGAATCGGATGGAACTGGGTAGCAGTAGTAAAAAATGCGGAGTGATATCAATGCCTAAAGGAGAATCATGCGGGCCGATGCTTGCTCCCGCGGCATCTTCGGGAAGGATTGTTGCAATGCATTCGGAAGGACCGCCTTCGAGGATGCTTGCTTGGGCTTCATGCTCATGGACGATGATGAGTCCAGCCATATCCGCTACGCATATCCTCTGATTAGCAGCTCGAATTCTCCTTAATTCCGGGCTCCGTCTCCAAGCCCGCCGGCTTTTTCTATCAATCCACAAGCGCGGCGGCCGGTCACGCCGAGCGGCGCGTCTCGGCCCGGTCCTGATGGAGGAAATGATTCCAGCTCTCGTCGGCGAGGCCGTTCTCGTGCATGCCGAAAAGCGGCCGCCAGCGCGGGGCGAACGGCTTGCTCTGCGGGTGCATGTTCGCCTCGTGCGGCAGCTTGTTGCCCTTGCGGGTGTTGCAGCGGAAACAGGAGGTGACGATGTTGTCCCAAGTGGTGCGCCCGCCTTTGTCGCGCGGCGTGACGTGGTCGAGGTTGAGCTGGGTTTCCGGCAAGACCTTGGTGCAATACTGACAGGTGAACTTGTCCCGCAGGAACACATTGCGGCGGGTGAATTTCACCTCCAGCCGCGGCAAGCGGTCGTAGAGGGAGAGCACGACGATTTTCGGCACGCGGATGGCGATCCTCGCGCCGTGGATCATTTCCTCGCTGGCATTTCCGACCGAGTAGGAAATCCACGACGAAAGATCATGGGAATTGAAGCGCTCCTCGCCCTCCACCTGCACCACTTGGGCATGGCCGATGCAGAGCAAATGCAGCGAGCGGCGGACGGAACAGGTGTGGATCGGTTGCCAGAACCGATTCAAGACGAGCACGGGATGTTCGAGTATGCCATTCATCAGCTTTCCCAATCAATCGTCGGCAAGCTAGCAAAGCCCGCTGCCCCGGCAACCCAAAAGGTTGCGAAATCCCCGGCGGAACCAAATTCCTTTGCTCATCAAACGGGCTGAAAGCACCGGCGGCGGCTTGGATAACAGCGAGCTCCGCAGTGCCCGCCGCTCCAATGCCGGTCCGCCAATATCCGATCGTGGCGGTTTCGTCACAATTTCCCTCTGTCCAGCCGATGCCCAGCCACGCAGAAAGACCGCAGTGAACGACCTCACCCCCTATTTCATGCTGCAAGTATGGCGGCCCAGGGCGCTTTGTGACAACTTTGTCACAAAGACCGCCTTGGGAAATCCGCGCCAAACCCATACCTAGCGTCCGTGTGTGACGAAATCCGCGCGATTTCGTCACACAAGCCACTAAAAACAAATGCAATCCATGAAATCAATCCAACGCACCCTGCTCGCCACCAGCCTACTTGGCAGTCTCGCCGCCCAAGCCGGCAGCGAAACCGCCGCCACCACCGAAGCTCCCGCCTCCCCAAGCACCGCCACCGGCCTCCTGGTCGGCAAATTCCCCGGCGACACTGCCTGGGACCGCACCTGGTCCGCCTTCACGCTCTATAAAGACGACAGCAACCCGATCCTCCAGGAATTCTCACTCCAAGGCCGCTTGCAGGTGCAGTCGATTTACGGCGAGTCGAACGACGACAGCTTCAACACCTCCGACTACAAAGACGCCGGCAACGACGAAAATGTCTGGGGCAACGACATCGAAGCCCGTCGCGCCCGCTTCGGATTCAAATCCAAGTGGTTCCAAAGCTGGAAGTTCGAAGGCCAGATCAACGTCGATAACGACGGCCAAGACAACTCAGGCGACAACACCTTCTACAAAGACATCTACGATCTCTTCGTCACCTACGCTCCTTCGGACGCCCTCAACATTTCCGCAGGCAAGACCAAGGTAAAGTTCAGCCGCGAACAGGAAATCTCCTCCAAGGAAATCCTCACCATGGAGCGCAGCCTGATTTCCAACACCCTCTTCCCCGGCGAACTCACCGGTGCTTGGGTCTCCGGAAAAGGCATCCAAGAACACTGGCTCTACGAACTCGGAATTTACGGCAGCGACCGCGTCCGCGAGTTCTCAAGCTTCGATCAGGGTGTCGTCGTGCTCGGAAAAATCGGTTACGACTACTCCGCCCAAGCCGGATTGGACACCGCTGTGGCCTCCATTCACTACATGCACAACAGCGAACCGGGATTCGCCGACCTCACGGACGAGGAATACAAACCGAGCACCTCCCCGAGTTTCACCGATTCCATCGCCCTGACCAACGACATCACCAGCGGGCGCTTCGGCCTGACCACCGAACTGCTCTACGGATTCGGCTTTGAAGGAGACGCCGAGCAAAACGGGAAATCCAAGCCCATTGACCAGTCGGACGTGCTCGCCCTGAGTATCATCCCGTCCTACTACATCGCTGAAGGCCTCCAATTGGTCGGTCGCCTGCAAGTGGCGACTTGCAGCGATCCGGACGACATTCAAGTGCCGTCCCGCTACGAGCGCTTGGCGGAGGGCGACCAAAAAGGCAACACCTACACCTCGGCCTACGTCGGCCTCAACTACTACCTTTACGGCCACAAGCTCAAGCTGATGAACGGCGTCGAATATTCCACCCTCGGCGGCGGCGACTACGACGGCTACACCTTCATGAGCGGCCTCCGTTTCTCGTTCTAAAAATTCTCATTGACCCAAATCACCAACACCAAAACCAGATGAAAATCATCAGCACGCTATTCGCCACCGCCGCCATGCTTTCCATGGCCTCCGCGCAGACCCTCAGCATCAAAGGCAGCGACACCCTCGGCGCCAAGCTCATCCCCCAGTTAGCCGAAGGCTTCAAGGCCGCCGGCAACAAGGGCGTGAAATTCGAGATCGCCGCCGAAGGCTCGACCACCGCCTTCCCGGCGCTGGCCAACGGGACCGCCCAGATCGGCATGTCCTCGCGCAAGATCAAGGACGACGAGCGCACCTTCTGCCGCACCAAGGGCGTTTACATCAAGGAGCACGGCATTTGCCACGACATGCTCGTCGTCATCGTGAACAAGAACTCCCCGCTCTCGAAGCTCACCAAGGACCAGGTCGCCAAGATCTTCACCGGTCAAATCAAGGACTGGTCGGAAATCGGCGGCGCTCCCGGCAAGATCTCGATCTACACCCGCAACACTTCCTCCGGAACCTACAAGGACTGGCAGAAGCTCGCCATGGGCGGCCGCGATTATCCGTCCAGTTCCTTGAAAATGGCCGGTAACGAGCAAATCGCCCAGGAAGTGGCGAAGAACAAGAACGGCATCGGCTACGTCGGCCTCGCCTACTCCAAGACCGCAGGCACCAAGACCCTCGTCATTGACGGCGTCGAGCCCGTCGCTCAAAACGCCAAGAAATACGTCTATGCCCGCCTTTGCTACCTCTACGCGCCGGACAAACCGACCGCCGAGGCTGAGGCCTTCATGAAATACGTCGAGTCTCCCGCCGGCCAAGACATCGTCCGCAAGGTCGGGTTCATCCCCGCCGGAGACCTGTGAAATTTGTGTAAGTTGTAGGTTGCTATGAAATGGGCGTCGCAGGCTCGCCTGCGGCGCTCATTTTCTTGTCTATTGCCCAAAGTCCAATTACCACGACGGCCGACAATCATGCCACAGGAAGACCGCCCACCAACTGAACCGCCCCACCGTTTCCAAAAACGGGGCTTCTCCGGCGAAAAGGCGATCAAGTTCTTCTTCGCGTCCAACGCCGGGCTGACCATCGTCATCCTCGCGCTCATCATCATTTTCCTGCTCAAGGAAGGGCTCGGGTTTTTCCCCGGTTACCAGCGGGAATTGCAGGTTTACCGCATCGCCGGCCTCGAATTCGTCGATCTCTCCCGGAAAAACCTGACGGCCCACGAGCAGCTCACCAGCGTGCTCAACCGCGCGTATTACGCCGAAATCAATGGCAAGTGCGCCAAAGAACTGCGCCGCTCGCAGGAAGCCAGCGCGCTTTTCAACGCCTACACCGACCAGACCGGCCCCACCCGCGACCTGGTCCTCAGCAACTCCCAGGCCGAGATCACTCCCAACCCGGAAATGCTCGCCGCCCTCAGGGCCAATTTCGACCAACAGAAACTCAAGGCCCTCGCCTCGCTGCCCGCCACCCCGCACCTCACGGTCGACGAGCGCCGCGGTTTGATCGAATCCATCCGCACCCGCGCCATCGATTCCACCGACGACCCCGCCCTCGTCACCGCGCTCGCCGAGGAATTCGCCGCCGCCCGCGAAAAACAGGCGGAGCCGCTGCAGGCCATGCGCGCCACCATCGACACCTTCGAGGCCGCCGGCTCGGACCTCAGCTCGCTGGTCTCGGAAATGACCGAATCCGTCACCGCCACCAAGGAAAAGATCCAGAACGCCGACATCCTCGAAAAGGACCGCAAGACCCTTCTGGCCGCCGCCGCCAGCGCCAAAGACCCCGCCGAACGCGAGAAACTCACCGCCGAGGCCCACGCCTCACTCGCCGACAAACCGGACGTCGAAGGCCCCATCCAAATCCTGCTGGAACGCCGCCCGGACTGCGTCAAAACCCACACCGCGCTCCAACAGGCAGCCGCCGGCATCGTCAGCCAACTCCCCGCAACCCTCTCCCAGCCCGAGGCCGCGCGCCTGCTCAAAGTCGCCCGCAACACCTGGCCCTTGTTCATCGCCGACCTCCAAAAAACCCCCGCGGAAATCAACGCCTGGAAACACGACGTCCCCGTCCCCTTCTCCACCGCGATCTCCTCTTTCCTCACCGGCAAGGACTGGGTCACCGGCGGCGAGTGGCAGGACTTCTACGGGATTCTACCGCTCGCTATCGGCTCGCTGATGATCTCCATCGTTGCCCTCGTCATCGCCATTCCCAGCGGCATCGGCGCGGCGGTTTACGTCAACCAATTCGCCTCCAGCCGCGAGCAGGCGCTCGTCAAGCCGGTCATCGAGTTCATCCAGGCCATCCCGTCGGTCGTCCTCGGCTTCATCGGCATCCTCGTTTTCGGCACGGTGCTGCGTGATCTCTCGATGCTGGATTCGCTGCAATGGATTCCCGGATTCCCCATCGAGGAGCGGCTCAATATCTTCACCGCCGGCTGCCTGCTCGCGCTGATGAGCATCCCCACCATTTTCTCGCTCGCCGAGGACGCGATCAACAACGTGCCCTCCGCCTACGCCGAAGCCTCCGAAGCCCTCGGCGCCTCGCGGGTCCAGACCACCTTCCGCGTGGTCATTCCCGCCGCGTTTTCCGGAATCCTCGCCGCCGTCCTGCTCGGCTTCGGCCGCGTGATCGGCGAAACCATGGTCGTCCTGCTCGTCGCCGGCAACCGGATCAAGATCCCGGATTTCACCAGCGGCCTCGGCGCCTTTTTCCAACCCGCCCACACCCTCACCGGCATCATCGCCCAAGAGCTCGGCGAGGTCCCGCTCGGCAGCGTCCACTACCGCGCGCTGTTCGTCGTCGGCATCCTGCTCTTCACCGTGGTTCTGGCGATCAACGCCACCGCGCATCGCTTCGTGAACAAGATGAAGCACTAACCTTCCCACTCCATGTTCGACCCGGAAAAACTGATCCGCAAAGGCCTCCCCAAAGGGCACTTCAAGGACCTCGTGGTCCGCTCCCTGCTCGGGGGGGCGACCTATTTCGTCGTCATCATCGCGGCCTTGTTGTTTGGAAAAATCATCATCGACGGGGCTCCCGTCCTGTTCAAGGCGGAGGCTCCGTTCGTCGATTTCGAATTCCTCACCGCGAAAAACCAGACGCTCCACGTCTTCGACGACGCCCAGGGCACCCGCCACCAGCTTCCCGCCTCGGAATACAGCGCCTACCTCGCCAAACACGAAGGCGTCCCGATCTATAACGAGCAAACCTACTCCTACTCCGGCGGCGGCATCGCCGGCCCCATCGCCGGCACCGCGCTGCTCACGCTCGGCTCGATGATCCTCGCGCTGTTCTTCGGCGTCAGCGCCGCCATTTACCTATCCGAATACGCCAAGCAAAGCCCGTTCATCCACGTGGTCCGCCTGGCGATTCTCAACCTCGCCGGCATCCCCTCCATCGTCTTCGGACTCTTCGGCTTCTCGGTTTTCGTGCTCGCCGTGCCGGTCATCACCGCGACGCCTTCCGATAGATCGTTGCTCACCATTCCGCTGTATTTCAATGATTGGTTCATGAGTTTCCAAGGCTGGAACTCGTCGCTCATGGCGGGCTGCGCCACCCTCGCCTGCATGATCCTGCCAGTCATCATCACCGCATCGGAAGAATCCCTGCGCGCCGTCCCCCAGGGATTCCGCGACGCCTCGCTGGCCATGGGAGCCACCCGCTGGCAGACCATCCGCAAATGCGTGCTGCCGTTTTCCCTGCCCGGCATCCTCACTTCCTCGCTGCTGGCCATCACCCGAGTCGCCGGGGAAACCGCGCCGATCATGTTCACCGCCGCCGTCGCCGCCAAGGACGACCTCCCCTGGCAGGGACTGAAAAGCCCGTTCGATGTCCTCTCCTCCCAAGTCCAGGCGCTGCCCTACCACATCTACACCCTCGCCGCCCGCATCCCGAGCTCGGAATACACCCAGCGCGCCCAATACGGCTCCGTCTTCGTCTTCCTCGTGCTTGTCGCCGTCCTCTCGCTCGGCTCTATGATCCTGCGCGCCAAGCTCCGGGCGAAACTCAAATGGTAAGCATGAACACCGCCATTCAAATCAAGAACCTGTCGTTTGCTTATCACAGCAAACAGGTCCTGCACGATGTCACCATGGACATCCCCGCCCGCCAAGTCACCGCCTTCATCGGCCCCTCCGGCTGCGGCAAATCCACCCTCCTCCGCTGCTTCAACCGCATCAACGACCGCATCCCCGGCGCCCATCTCACCGGCGGCTCCATCCTGATCCACGACATCGACATCAACCGCCGCGACATCGACCTCCAGGAACTCCGCCGCCGCATCGGCATGGTGTTCCAAAAGTATAACCCGTTCGCCAAGTCGATTTACGACAACGTCGCCTTCAGCCTGCGCGTCGCCGGCCCGACCAAGCGCGCCGAGCTCGATGACATCGTCGAGAACGCCCTGCGCAGCGCAGCGCTGTGGGACGAGGTGAAAGACCGCCTCCACGCCAGCGCCTTCGGCCTCTCCGGCGGCCAGCAGCAACGGCTTTGCATCGCCCGCGCCATCGCCAACCAGCCGGAAATCCTGCTGATGGACGAGCCCTGCGCCGCGCTCGATCCCCTCGCCACCCTGAAAATCGAGGAGCTGATTCGTGAGCTGAAAAGACAATACACCATCGTCATCGTCACCCATAACATGGCGCAGGCCACCCGCTGCTCCGACCAGACCGCCTTCATGTATCTGGGCAAGCTCGTCGAGTTCGGCCCCACCATGCAGATTTTCGAAAAACCGAAGGACCCCCAGACCGAGGCCTATATCACCGGAGCCTTCGGCTGATTTCCCACCCAGAGCCATGCACGACACCATGCATCACCCGCCGGCAAGCCTCCAAGAGGCAGGCACCTCCGTCGCCGTGCACGACCTTGATTTCTGTTACGGCGCGTCACGGGCGCTGACGGGCATCAAGCTGGAAATCCCGGCGAACAGCGTCACTGCCTTCATCGGGCCCTCCGGCTGCGGCAAGTCCACCTTGCTGCGCTGCATCAACCGGATGAACGACGAGATCCCCGCCGCCCGCATCACCCGCGGCGGCATCCAAATCAGCGGCATCGATATTTACGACCCCTCCGTGGACGTGGTAAAACTCCGCCGCGACGTCGGCATGGTGTTCCAGAAATCCAATCCCTTCCCGCGCAGCATCTACGAAAACGTCGCCTTCGGCCTGCGACTGCGGGGCGAGCGCGACAGGTCGGTGATCGACCACGCCGTCGAGAACGCCCTCCAGGCATCCGCCTTGTGGGACGAGGTCAAAGACCGCCTCCAGGAATCCGCCCTCGGCCTCTCCGGCGGACAACAGCAGCGCCTGTGCATCGCCCGCACCATCGCCGTGAAGCCCCAGGTCATCCTGATGGACGAGCCGTGCAGTGCCCTCGACCCCATTGCCACCGCCAAGGTCGAGGACCTCATCTGGGATCTGAAAAGCGACTACACCTTCGTCATCGTCACCCATAACATGCAGCAGGCCGCGCGCGTTTCGGATACCACCGCTTTCTTCTACATGGGCGAGCTGATCGAGTATTCCGACACCTCGAAAATGTTCAGCAACCCGAGCCTCAAAAAAACCGAGGAATACATCAGCGGCCGTTTCGGCTGATTCCATTTACAGACCACCCACCATACTTCCATGAGCAGCCAGCACATATTACGCGAATTCGACAAAGGGATGGAATCACTCAAGGCCGACGTCTTGTTGATGGCCAGCCTGACCCGGCAAAACCTCGAGCGCGCCATGCGCGCCTTGCTCGAACGCGACATCGACCTCGCCCGCTCCGTCATCGCCGACGACTCCGACGTCGATGACCTCGAGCGCAAGATCGACCAGGCAGGCATGGACATCCTCGTGCGCTTCCATCCGGTCGCCTCGGATCTCCGGCTGGTCATCACCTCGATGAAAATGGCCCACAACCTGGAGCGGATTTCCGACCACGCGGTCAACATCGCCAAGCGCGCCAAGAAAATCTGCAAGGCCGCCCCGCTGGAGGAAGCCGCCCTAACCGAGCCGCTCTACACGCTGGCCGACAAGCTCCTGCGCGACGCGTTGACCGCCTACACCGACGCGAACGCCGAACTCGGCGAAAGCCTCAAAGCCCGCGACAAGGAGCTCGACCGCCTCCACAAGCAAATGATCGCCTCGCTCAGCGGCCGCTTGGAAAGCTCCGCCGGCCGCTCGGAAAACCTGCTGCACCTCATCTTCGTCGCCCGCTCGATCGAACGCATCGGCGACCTCGCCGTCAACATCGGCGAAGACGCCGTCTTCCTCGGCGAGGCCCGCGACATCCGGCATGAACACCGGAAGCCTCCTGCCGACGGCAGCGAGGCGCAAAGCTGAGCCGACTTCTTGAAAATCCGCGGATGCGAGTGTAGGCTCCTCGCCGCGCATGAACACCGACCGGCTGATCGCGTATTTCTCCATGGAAATCGCGTTGGAACTGGAAATGCCCACCTACTGCGGCGGGCTCGGCATCCTCGCAGGCGACACCTTGCGCGCCGCCGCCGACAGCCAGCTGCCCGTGGCCGCCATTTCCCTGCTTCACCGCAAGGGCTATTTCTTCCAGCGGCTCGATGCCGACGGCTCGCAGACCGAGCAGTCCTGTGAATGGAAAATCGAGAATTTCCTCAAGGAACTCGCGCCCCGCGCCTCGGTCGTCATCAGCGGCCGCACGATCTATCTCCGGGCATGGCAATACGACGTCAAGGGCGCGAAAGGCGGCAGCGTGCCGGTCTATCTGCTCGATACCGACCTGCCGGAAAACTCGGAATGGGACCGCCGCATCACCGACCATCTCTACGGCGGAAACGAATGGTACCGGCTGTGCCAGGAAATCGTCATGGGCATCGGCGGCGTGCGGATGCTGCGGGAACTCGGCCACCGCAACCTCACCCGCTACCACATGAACGAAGGCCACGCCAGCCTGCTCGCCATGGAACTGCTAGACGAGGAGGCGCTCGCCGCGGGCCGGGAAACCTTCAACCATGACGACGTGGAGTCCGTCCGCAGGAAATGCGTCTTCACCACCCACACCGCCGTCCCCGCGGGCCACGACAGATTCCCGCTCGACATGGTCGCCGCCGCCCTCGGCCGCACCGAAGTGGGCGAGATGCGGGAAATTTTCTGCTGCGGCGGCGACCTGAACATGACCTACCTCGCGCTCAATCTCAGCCACTACATCAACGGCGTTGCCAAGAAACACACGGAGGTTTCCCAGCGCATGTTCGCCGGCTACAAAATCCACGACGTCACCAACGGCGTCCACGCCCCCACCTGGGTCGCACCCTCTTTCCAGCGGCTTTACGACCGCTACAGCCCCGGCTGGCGGGAGGACAATTTCAACCTGCGCCACGCGCTGAGCTTCCCCGCGGAGGAAGTCTGGGAAGCCCACGCCGAAGCCAAAGCCGCCCTTCTCGACCGGGTCAACCGCGAGACCAACGCCGGCATGGAGCCTAACATCCTCACCTTCGGCTTCGCCCGCCGCATCGCCGACTACAAACGGGCCGACCTGTTCCTGCACGACCTCGAACGGCTCAAATCCATCGCACGTCAAACCGGCCCGTTCCAAGTCGTGTTTGCCGGCAAGGCCCATCCCGGCGACGCCGTCGGCAGGGAAACCATCCGCAAAATCTTCCGGGCCATCGAAGCGCTCCAAGGACATGTCCGGATCGCCTATCTCACCAACTACGATTGGGAGTTAGCCCGCCTGATGACCGCGGGCGTGGACGTCTGGCTGAACACGCCGCTCCCGCCGCTGGAAGCATCCGGCACCAGCGGCATGAAGGCCGCCGTCAACGGCGTGCCCAGCCTCAGCATCCTCGACGGCTGGTGGATCGAAGGCTGCATCGAGGGCACCACCGGCTGGGCCATCGGCAGCTTGTCGCGATCGGCCGATCCGGCACAAACCACGCCGCTCGACGCCGCGTCGCTCTATGAAAAAATCGAGCGCGTCGTGATTCCGCTTTACTATAACGAACGAGACCGCTTTCTCGACATCATGCGCCACGCCATCGCCCTCAACGG
>NZ_JBIKBQ010000013.1:0-42576 GCF_058122085.1 Luteolibacter sp.
GTTGGTTGATTTGAAACGTTTGTTCAAACAGGCGATGTCGGAACATCGCCCGATCAACCAGCACCAATCGATTTTAACATTTTAACGAAAAAAAATCCTCTTCCCGCAGCCGCCATGCCTTCCATTCCAAATTCAAAATCCAACATTCAAAATTTCCCCGACTACTGGAACGAATACGTTCCAAAGGCGCTCCTCCCCCGTCTCCACGCCTACGAACTTATGATGGCGCCCTATGCCATCGCCCACATGAAAATCGGTCTCAAACTCGCCGAGACAGGCTATAATTTTGCCACCGAGGAACGCGCCCGCATCTATCTCACTAACGCCCTCGCACCCTGGCAGAAACAACTCCCGCTCATCGGCTTTGACGCCCTCGCCCACGAAGCGGCTGCCGTGAACGAAATCAAACGGCACAAGCGCTTCACGGTCGTCATCGGCAACCCGCCGTATTCGGCGATTTCGTCAAACCTTACTGCGTCACTGCGGCGCATTGTTGATCCTTTCCGATTCGTGAATGGAGAAAAAATTCGTGAAAAAAGCATGCTTCAGTTCGAAAAGAATATTCAAGATGATTACGTGAAGTTTCTGGCCTTGTCTCAAGCTCAATTGAAAGATGCGGGTTGGGGAATTTGCGGGCTAATTACCAACCACTCATATCTCGATGGTCCTACGCTACGCGGAGTTCGGTGGAATCTGGTATCAGCGTTTCCTCGCTCATGGTTTCTCGACCTCCATGGAAATAGCAACAAAGGGGAAGAGCCTCCTGTGGGAAAAGCTAATGAAAACGTGTTCGACATCAAACAGGGTGTCTCGGTTGCGGTGCTTCTTAAGTCACCGGTTTCGACGACCAATGTAGTTGTAAAGCTCGGCGGACTTTGGGGTGCTCGAACCGAGAAATATGAGGTATTGGCAACTCAAACCGTGCTCACGACAGAATTTGAATCGATCCAACCGAAGGCACCGTATTATTTCCTTGTGCCGCCTGATGGGAGTGAGGGTGCCGCAGAGTGGGAAAGTTGGCCGAGCATTTCGGATGTATTTGGCAAACGATCGACAGGAACGGAAACCGGTTTTGACGATCTACTTGTCGGTTACACCTTCTCCGAACTCAAAACGCGAGTGGCACGCTTCTGCGACCCTTCCGCTTCCGACGGAGAACTCGCTGCAGAATTCGATTTCACGGAAGGACACGCCGCAAAACTGTTCGCGCGACGCCGCGAGTTGAGAACTATCTCGGATAAGGAGTTAAAATCATTTCAACTTCGGGCCTACGATTTCCGCTTCGCTGCGCTCCGCAAAGAGTTGCTGAAGACCAACAGCTTCAACGTGATGTTGGATTTATCAGAGCAAAGCCCGGGGCTCGTGACGACTCGACAGACCAAAGAGAACTTCGCAGCATACGCAGTGAAATCTTTCTGCGGACACAAAGTCACTTCCGGTTACGACCGAAGCTACGTATTCCCTCTGTTTACGAGCGATACCGAGTCACTAATGCCAACGAAAGTTCCGTGCATTAGTCGGCAAGTGTTGCTCCACTTTCACAGGCTTGGTGGATCAACGGAAAAAGGGGCAGAAGATACTCGACTCGCAACAGACGTTTTTAATTACGCTTTGGCAGTAATGAACGCTTCGGCCTACGCGGCGATGTTTCATTCACAGTTGAAGCGAGATTTCCCGCGCCTGCCGTTGACCGGGAACCTGGAGCTGTTCCGCGCGCTGGCCCGGCTCGGCGGCGAACTCACCGCCCTGCACCTGCTGGAATCGCCCAAGCTCGCCCAGCCCATCACCGAATTCATCTGGGGAGCACACGCGCCCTCGCGTGTGGTTTCCGGCGCCCTCGCCGGAAACATTTCTCCGTCCGCCGATCCAACCGCGAACCACATCACCAGTCCTGCGGAGTCGTCGTCCGCGAGGGCGCGAACGACAGCACGCGAGGGCGCATGCGCTCCCCTTGTCACTCGCATTGGCTGGTCTGACAACACGGTCTGGATCGATGCCCCGGCCAAGAAGAAAGACGTGGACCAAGCCCCCGGCACCATCGGCTTCCGCGGCGTCCCCGAAGCCGTCTGGAACTTCCACATCGGCGGCTACCAAGTCTGCCAGAAATGGCTCAAGGACCGCAAAGGCCGCACCCTGACCGACGAAGACATCGCCCACTACCACAAGATCGTCATCTCCCTCACCGAAACCATCCGCCTCATGGCCGAGATCGACCAAGTCATCGAAACCCACGGCGGCTGGCCAGGAGCCTTTTCAGTATCTCCGATATGAAAGAGGAAATGACGTTTATTCAGCCGTCTCCCTCGGCGGATGTGAATGACTCACGCGAAGGCGCGAAGCCGCGAAGAGAAGACAAAGATATCGATTTTTGCTTTTCTTCCTTCGTGTCGTCGCGGCTTCGCGTGAAAATTGATTTTTCAGCAATCAAACCATGGACGATACATCCCAAGAAAAAAAACAGCCACGGAACATCGAGGAGCTTTCCGCCATTGTGGTAGATTGCGCTTACAAACTTCATGTGGAGGCTGGTCCAGGTTTATTGGAAACAGTCTATGAAGTGGTATTGGCGAAAATGCTGGAGGAACGAGGTCTGCGTGCAAAACGGCAGGTTTCCGTCCCCATCGACCTGATGGGGCTAAAATTCGACGAAGGCTTTCGTGCCGACCTCCTCGTTGAGGATCTGCTCTTGATCGAGCTGAAGTCCGTTGAAAACCTATCCCCCGTTCACTCGAAACAGGTTCTCACCTACCTTCGCCTACTTGACCTACCCCTCGGGCTGCTCATCAACTTCGGAGCCGCTACCTTCAAGGAAGGCTGCAAACGCATCGTGAGAGATCACAAAGACTTCGCGTCTTCGCGCCTTCGCGTGAACCAAAATCCAGAAGATCTCACCTTATGAGCGAAGAGCTCACACCCTTTGAATCCATCCGCCGGACGAACCCCGCCGGCAACGAATTCTGGTCCAGCCGCGACTTTGCCAAGGTGCTCGGCTACGTCAATTACCGTCACTTTGAGGCCGTCATCGCGAAGGCCAAAACCGCCTGCATCAACAGCGGTCAGCAGGTGGAGGATCATTTCGTCGGATCCGACCAAATGATCGAAATCGGCAAGGGTGGCCAGCGGGCGGTGCAAGCGGTGATGATGTCCCGTTACGCCTGCTACCTCGTCATTCAGAACGCCGATCCCGCCAAGGAAATCGTGGCACAAGGTCAGACCTACTTCGCCATCCAGACCCGGCGGCAGGAATTGAGCGACGAGGAAGTGGAAGAACAACGCCGCCTCTCCATCCGCGCGGACCTGCGTTCCCACAACAGCCAACTCGCCGATGCTGCGAAGGACGCAGGAGTCATCGAACCCCGCGACTACGCCATCTTTCAAAACCACGGCTACATAGGCCTCTACGGCGGACTCGGCGCGCAGGACATTCACCGCCGCAAAGGCCTGAAAAAGAGCGAACAAATCCTCGACCACATGGGCAGCACCGAACTGGCCGCCAACCTCTTCCGCGCCACCCAGGCCGAGGACAAACTCCGCCGCGAGAAGATCACCGGCAAAGACAAAGCCAACCAAGCCCACCGTGAAGTCGGAGCCAAAGTTCGCCAAACCATCAAGGAACTCGGCGGCACCATGCCCGAGGAACTGCCCACGGTGAAGAGCATCAAAAAGCTCGAATCAAAACAGCGGAAGACCCTCAAGAAACCGAAGCCATGAACAAAGACCTCATCATCCGTATGCAGGGCCAGTTTGATCAACTGGTGCAGCTTCACCCAGAGGAGTCGGGCTTGGAATTCTGGTTTGCCCGGGACTTGCAGGAACCCCTCGGCTATGTCCGCTGGGAGAACTTCCTCACCGCCATTCAGCGCGCCATCGAGTCCTGTAAGACCACGGGATATGAGCCGGGGCATCATTTTCGTGGCGTCACGAAATTGATCACCCACGGCAAGGGTGGGCAGCGTGGGATCGAGGATTTCATGCTCACCCGCTACGCCTGCTACCTCATCGCCCAGAATGGCGACCCGAGGAAGGAGCCCATCGCCTTTGCCCAGAGCTACTTTGCCGTGCAGACGCGCAAGCAGGAGTTGATCGAAGAGCGGATGCAGCTCATGGGCCGGCTGGAGGCCCGCGAGAAACTCCGTGCGTCCGGAAAGGCCCTTTCCGACAATATCTTCGAGCGCGGCGTGGACGACGCCGGGTTTGGCCGCATCCGCTCCAAAGGCGATGCCGCTCTCTTCGGCGGGCACACCACGCAGGCGATGAAGGACAAGTTTGGCATCACCCAGACAAGGCCGCTGGCTGACTTCCTCCCCACGCTGACCATCGCCGCCAAGAACCTCGCCACGGAGATGACCAACCACAACGTTCAGCAGGCTGATCTCCAGGGAGAGCCATCCATCACTCGTGAGCACATCCAGAACAACACCAGCGTCCGCCAGATGCTCGGAGAACGCGGTATCCAACCGGAAACTCTGCCACCGGAAGAAGATATCAAAAAACTGGAACGCCGCGTCAAAACCGAGGAGAAGAAACTGGAGAAGCGGGCGGGTCGCTTGCCGAAGGAGGGAGGGAAGCCATGAGCCAGCAATCCATCCTCACAGCCTACGCCCCCGAGGCCAGCGCCGCCCAGCAGCGCGACTACCTCACCCACCTCCACCAGACGCTCAACGCCCCCAGCCCCCAGCCACCCCATCCGCAACCGCCTCCTCCGCCTCACCGCCGACAGCCCCGACCTCCTCGCCATCATCAAGCAAGAGGGGAAAGTTTAATCCATCGCCAAGGAAATACCCATGCTAAACGATCTGCCACCTCGGTTCTTTTGTGATTTCACGGTTCCTCCAGCGCAGGATGGAGCACCTTCTTCCGATGAATACGAAGCGTATGTCCATTGGCTGGCAGACTGTCTCTTTCAAAAGGAACTGCCACTTTCCCAAGATCAGCAGGACTGGCTTCACCGAGCGAACCGCACCCCACGGGGTGTCATTTTCGAGTGTTCTGACAGCTACGGCTTTGGCGTAAGTGACCTTGAGTTCGTCGAATCTCATTTTGGACCAGACCAAACCTATCCGCAGTGGCAGTCCCGGATGCGGGAGGAGTGGAAAAATTTCTATCCCACTGCCGAAGATCGCGAAGAAAACCCATTCGACGAATGGCAGCCACTTTCCGAGGAAGTTTACCTCCGCTTGCATCGTGAGTGGCAGCAGGGAATAGAAACCGGGCAAGAGTGGGAATCCGTGGACATCCCGTTCCGGTCCCTGCTCGGTTGGGCAATCCGGCAGATCCCTGAGCATGAGGAACGCTTCAAGGAGCTGGATTTCTACTTTCAGAATTTCCACGAAACAGCGCGTAAATGATGAACACCAAAATATGAACCCCCAACCCGATCAAAACGACGTATCCACTGCCCTGGGGTTACTCCGCGACTCCCTTTCCGAAGAAGAGCAACGCATCCGCAACGAAGGAGCCAAGGCCATGCAGGGCGGCGACTACGACACCGCCGCCTCCGTCATTGAATTCGCCAAGCGCCTGATGGCCTTTGAGAAGAAGGTGGAGAGCCTGGTCGCGGAATGGGATGAGCTGGAAGACCTCCGTGATTCCGCCAGCCCGGCGGTGCAGGAGATCGTGAGCAAGAAGTTCTTCGGCAAGCGGAAGAAAGGCGAAGTCACACCGCACACCGCGTTCTATCAGGCGATTCTTGAGTCCTTGGTGGAAATGGGAGGAAGCGCCAAGACCCGCCTCGTTCTCGACCGTGTGGGAGAGAAGATGAAGGGCGTCCTGAAACCCATCGACTACGCCGTGCTTCCTTCCGACGGCAAATCCATCCGCTGGCGCAACTCCGCCCAGTGGGCGCGCAACACCATGGTCAACGAAGACGGCCGGATGAAAAAGACCAAGAACGGGATCTGGGAGATTTCCGAGAAAGGCCGGAAGTGGCTTCACAGCTAAGATGCAAACTAAGCCACCGCACAAACCGGTCCCGTCATCGCTCCCAACCTCTCAGTAAACTCATTCCTCCCCGAAGCTGTGATCATTAGCCGCTCCTTCGCCCGGGTCATGCCGACGTAGAGGAGTTTCATGTTCTAGGCGGCCTGGGTTTCCGAGGATTCGATTTGGCCGAGGCCGATGAAGGAGAGAGACACAAGGCTTGAAGACACAAGACGCAAGCCCCTCCTTCGCAAACGCTACGGCGGGGCAGGCTGGAGAGCTTTGCGCTTGAGGAAGAGTCATGCGAGGGATTCAGCTCCTGTGTGTCTGAATTCCCGCAAGGTGGGCGCGGGAGGCTTCTTTCTGGTCGGTTGAAAGAATGAGAGAAGAAAGACTCAGATTGACTTTTTCTATCGTGGATGGATCAAGAAGGATAGCGGTGTGGTCTCTGATCCATGAGTGCAAACCCCGGTTGATAACGTTGGGCGGCATTTCGGTTTTGAACTCGGCCTCGCCAATGAAAAAGACGACGGGACGAAAGCGGTTTTCAGGAAGGCCTAGAAACGCCATCAGGGCTCGGATGTGTAGTCGGTTTTGGTGCAGCGGATTTTGAAACCGATTTTTGGAGCGGTAGATCTGCTGCGTCCACTGGCGTTGTTTTTCGGAACCGAAGATCCAACCTTTGTAGTTCTTGGTCTCGATGACGAAAATACCATAGGGGGAGACGACGACGTGGTCGATCTGCGTGCTGCCCTGCCCGTCAGGGCGGGGTAGATAGAGATCATGAAAATTCCGATAGAACTCGGGGTCGAGCTTGTCCAACACGGCATGGTTGACGATGGCCTCGCCGATTCGTCCCTTAACTCTCGGTGAGGCGAGGATTTTGAAGAGGAGGTAAAAGCCGAATAACACGGCGAAGCCGGGCCAGTTGGAAAAAAGGGGGCCAAGAAAAAGGAGGACGATCATGGATCAAAACTATCGAACCGCAGCTGCGGATAGAAGGCTGAAGAATCCCGCGATGACGTAGGGGGGGGGGGCGGAGGGGGGCATTGAACATCGAACATCGAACGCTCAACATCGAACATTGAAGTGAAGAGTTCGCCTGCGGCGGGGGAAGGTGAACATCGAACGCTCAACATCGAACATTGAAGTGAAGAGTTCGCCTGCGGCGGGTTGGCCGATGGTCGGGGAGGACTCGGAGCGAGACGCTCCGGCAACGGTCTGGCGCGAGACGCGCCAGCCACTTTTTGACTCTGCGCCCCTCTCTGCGATCTCTGCGCCTCCGCGTTTCGCTTCTCCCGCTCAAGAACCCATCGTCCCGGCTTTGCGTCCCTTTGCGACCTCCGCGGCTCTGCGGCTAGTATTTCTTGAATGAGCCTCCGGCGGGAGAATGTGAAGTGGGCGGACCGGGGATGGCTCGGAGCGGGACGCTCCGACAACGGTCTGGCGCGAGACGCGCCAGCCACTTTTCCGCCTATCCCTCAGGATCTTCCAGTATGCGGTTAGGAAGATCCCGCGCCCCGTGCATGACGCGTTCGATACGAAGAGTATCGCTTTCCATATAAAAGAGCAGGTGGCAGTCAAAAGGTCTTTTTACCTGAATACTACGAATGTGAGTGAGTTCGGGGGCCTGAAAGTGGCGGCGGTGCCCCAAGCCTGGCCACTCGGCGATCCGGAGAACGGTTTCATGCACGGCCAGCAGATAGCATTCGGCCACGTCGAGGTCGGCATTTTCCAGATATCAACGGTATTGCAGGGTCATGTCCTGCTCCGCCCGCAGGGCAATCGATACTTCCAGGCTCATGCGATGGAGCGGGCGTTCTGGCGGATGCGATCCATGACAGAGGCATCATAACGCTGATGCGGAGAATGAACCCCTTCGAGGATGGCCGCTTCCAGTGCAAGAGATTCGTCGAAATCCTGCCGTTCGAGAACACGCAAGGCCTCACGGACCACATCCCCTTCGTCGGCATAACGACCGGTGTGGACGAGACGATCCACAAGCTGGTTCAGCGCGGGCTGAAGGGTGACTGTCATAGGAGGATCGTAGTCCGCGGCCGGATTATGTCCAGATCGGGATCGCGATGGTTTCACGACCGTTCTCGCTGCCAATCCTCCCACTTTGCATTGGACGGCCCGTAGCCGATGGTTTCCTCGCGGAGATGCCGTTGCTGAGCTCCATCGCCACCGCACCCGGCGTGCGGCCGATGCGCATGGCGAGATCGACAATGACCGGCTGCTTGCCATCGAACTGCCCGAAGCGAAGTTTGAGGTAGAGATTGAGGACGATGAGGAGATGGTCCCGGGTCCGGCGATTTCCGGCTGCCATGACTGACGCTGATCCAGGCATGCGTTGGAAAGCCAGCCAGGCTTTCCACAGGTCCACATCCGCAGCGCATGAGCCAGATTCTCCCGCTTTCCTTGAGCGAGGCCGACATCGGCGTGAATTGCACCCCAGGCGCGAAGCATTGGCGTTTCCGCCGTCGCGGGGAGTCAGGGCGGACCGGGCCGGCTCGCGCCCTGCCGGGGGGACTCGGACCGAGACGCTCCTTGGGACGGTCTGCGGCGGGACGGCGGAGCCACTTGGGCGGGGTTTTATTCGCGGGTTGATCGGGTGGGGAAAACGTGCCAGCCTCCAGCATGAACGCTGCGGTTATCCCTTCCTCAGGAAGTCTCAGGGCTTATTGCCAAGCCCACGCGATTTCGCGGCTGCGCTTGTTTGGATCGGCGGTCCGGGGCGACTTTGATCCGCAGCGGAGCGATGTGGATTTGTTGGTGGAATATGAACCGGGAAGACATCCGGGCTTGGAGCATTTCCGGATTGCAGAGGAATTGTCGGAGCTCTTCGGCCGCAAGGTGGACTTGAACACCCCGGCGATGCTAGGTCGGCATTTGGCGAAAGTTTTGCCGGAGGCTAGATTGCTGTATGGCGAGGCGTGATCCACTGGCGACGCTGCGGCAAATGCGCTCGTTCGCGGTGGAAGCCTTCGAACTCGCGGCGACTGGCAGTCGGGCGGCGCTGGATGACGATCTGGGTTTTCGCCGTCATGCGGAAAGGGTGGCGGAATTGATCGGAGAGGCGGCGACTCGATTACCTGAGGAGCTGAGAGAGGCCTGGCCGGAAGTGCCATGGAGGCAGATCATCAGTATGAGGAATTGGTTGATCCACGGCTACGATGGAATCGACGCGGAAATCCTCTGGGACGTGTTGGATTTACGAAGCCGGGAACTGATCGTGCAACTGGATGAGATCATCGAAGTGGCATAGGCGGAGGGGAATAGGCGGAGGGGAATAGCGAACCTCGAACGCCCAACATCGATGGGAAGAGAAGCGGGTGTGCTGGAGTGCGGGGGCACGACCCCGCTTTCTCACTGGCCGACATGTCGGCCAGTGAGAAGCTCCGACCTGTCGGAGCAGTCCGGATAGAGGGGATGCGCGGGCGCGCGGAAAAAACTCCGCCTCAGCGGCCGGCGGCGTGGATCAGGCGGCGGAGGTTGCGGTTGAGGTCCTTGGCGGTGGCGAGTTGGTCCAGCCCGAGGTGCATCCGGTAGCGCCAGTAGAACGGCATGATCGCCGGGACGTTGATCCGCTCGGCGTCCGGGTCCGGGTGGCGGATGGATTCGTCGATCGCGAGCAAGTCCTGAAGCGGGAAAATCGCCCACATCGCCGGGGATTGCAGGTGCTGCCAGAGGATCCGGCTGGCGAGTTCTCCCGAGAGCTCGGAATCCGGAAAGGCGATGCCGAACGACTGCCAGGCGAATCTCGATGTCACCTGGAAATCCTCCCGCCACCATGCGCGCAGCGTGGACATGTCGTGGGTGGACGGGCTAACGACGCTCATGTAGGGCGCGTTCTGCGGATTGAAGAACTCGGTCTCATGGGTCTTCGGCATGCGCTGGATTTCCAACGAGAGGATGCCGAGGTCCTTGAGCACTGCCGGCACGCAGGCGGGAACCATGCCGAGGTCCTCGCCGCAAAGCAGCATCGGGCTGGCCCTCCGCATCGCGGGCAGTTTCTCGTAGCCGCGGGCCTGCCAGAAATCCTCCTGCCGCCGGTAGAAATAGTCGTTGTACAACTCCTCCACGCGCCGGCGGTCTTCCGTGCCAAGTTCCCGATAGGAAAAAGTCGTCTGCATCGAGCAGCGCGGGTGGAACAGCGTGCCGTTCGAGTCGGGCACTTCGAAGAACAGCACGTCGCTCGCGCAGTCCAGCAAGCCGCCCTGGATCCAGTCGTCGGATGGCTCGTCCGCGAAGTAATCGACGATCCGGCGCTGGGTGGCGACCTGCTCGCGCAGTTGGAAAAAGCCATCGCCGCAATCGTTGAGAAAGCGGCTTTTCACATACTCCGCGCCGTCGCCGAAGCGCTCCCACAGGAAGTGCTCGCGGATGTAAGGGCGGCAAAAGCGGCTGTAGTCGAAGTCGATCCCCCGCTCGCGGATCTCGTCGATGTGGATCGGCACCGCCGGATCGAAGTGGCCCATGATGCCCTCGACGTGATCGTGCGGCACCTGCCAGATCCGGAAAAACCCGAGGATGTGGTCGATTCGATAGGCGTCGAAATAACGGCTGAGCTGCGCGAACCTGGAACGCCACCACGCGTAGTCGTCCTTCTGCATGATTTCCCAGTCATAGGTGGGAAACCCCCAGTTCTGGCCTTTCACCGCGAAGGCGTCCGGCGGCGCGCCGGCCTGCGCGTCCATCTTGAACAAGTGCGGAGCGGACCACGCGTCCACCGAATGGCGGTCGATGCCGATCGGCAGATCGCCCTTGAGCGCGACTCCATGGCCGTTCAAATGGCGCACCGCATCGGTGAGCTGCTGGTCGAGTTCGGATTGCAACCAGAGATGATAGGCGATCTCCGGCCACTCCGGTTGGCCCGGATCGGTCAACGCATGCACCCGCTCCCGGTCGAATGCCGACCACTCCTCCCAGCGGCTGAAATCGGCGCTGCCGTAGTGGTCGCGCTTCACGCAGAACACGGCATAGGGAATCACCCACTCGCCATTGACTGCTAGAAACTTCCTGAACGCCGCGTCGGCAAGGATCGCCGCGCGGTGCTTGGCGAAAATCTGACGGGTGAGCCGGGTTTTCACCCGCATCACCGCCTCGTAATCGACCTGTTCAAGCGGGTTGAGCTGGTCCCGCGCCGCGCTGAGTTCCTTCTTGAAGGCGGCGGGCATCGCGTAAGCCAAATCGTCGATCCGCAGATAGAGCGGGTGCAGCGCGAACACGCTGATCGCCGAATACGGATAGGAATCCTTCCAGTCGTGCGCCGAGGTGGTGTCGTTGACCGGCAGGATCTGGATGAGTTTCAGGCCCACGCCCGCCGCCCAGTCCGCCAGCAGCTTGAGGTCCGCGAACTCGCCGACGCCGAGGCTTTTCGCGCCGCGCAGCGAGAACACCGGCACCGCCACGCCCGCGCCGCGGAACAGTCCGTCGAGGTCGCGGCGGTAGCATTCATCGCTCACTTTCGTCCGCTGGCGGGCACCCATGAAGCGGGATGGCAGGATCCGGTTTTCGCCGAGCTCCAGGCTCACGACGCATTGCAGCGCGGGGTCGAACAGGCCGTATTTATACTCGATGTGCCAGTCCACCGGCAGATAGAGATTTTTCCGCCAGACGTTGGGTGCCGTTTCCTCAAGCGGAACGGCCGAATGCCAGCCCCAGCCGCCGATCTCATCGACACTTCCAATCAGGCAAGGCGCCTGTCCGGCCGGCACCGCCGCCATCCGCAGCTGGAACGAATGGTTGGCGTTCTCCGGAGTTTCAAGTTCCGCAAACGGCCTGCGGGCGGGCTGCACCGCGAGAAACGCGTTGGTCTCGAACGCGTAGTCCACCGTGCCCGCCGAGCACCAGGAATCCAGCAGCAGCAGGGCGTCGTGCGCGGTGAGATCAACCTCGGTGGTCCGCGGTCCGTGCCACTCGTCGAGCTTCACCCCGTTGGAGGACTGGCGGAGCTGGTAGTCGTATTCCAACAGGAAACGGCCCGCGCCGTGGACTTCCACGCGCACTTCCCACTGCTGGTCGTTGATCCAGTGCAGCGGCACGACTTGGTCGAAACGCACTCCATTTTCATCCAGCACGGTCGAGTATTTCAACCACAGCGACTGACCGGGAACGGTGTGATAATTCAGGCGGAAAACGATGTTCATGGGTGACGGGTATCAGACTTGCGAGGCCTTTTGCAGCAGCCGGAGACGTTCCAGCGCGGCACCGCTTGAGATCATTTCCCGGGCGATCCCGATGCCGTCGCCCATGTTGTCGGCGAGTCCGGCGCAGGCCAGCGCGGCGCCGGCGTTCATGAGCACCATGTCGCGCTTCGGCCCGGTTTCGCGGCCTGAGAGGATGGATTCGAGGATCGCGGCGTTCACTTGGGCATCGCCACCCTGAAGATCTTCCACCTCGCAGTGCTTGAGGCCGAAATCGCGCGGCCGGACCTCCCCGTCTTCCTGGTCTTGAAACAGACCGGACTTACAAATCCGCGTCGAGCCCATCAGGCTGACTTCATCCACCGAGCGGCCGTCGCCGGTGGTGCCGTGGACGACCCACGCGCTCTCGCGGCCGAGACGCTGGAGGATTTCCGAAAACGCCGGGCAGAGGTCGCGGTTGAAAACCCCGACGAGCTGGCATTGCGGGCGGGCCGGATTGAGCAGCGGCCCGATCAGGTTGAAAATCGTCTTCACGCCCTTGGCCGCGAGCGATTTCCGCACTGCGGCGACCGACTTGAACGCCGGATGATAGAGCGGCGCGAACATGAAGCCGAGCCCGGCCTTCTCGACGCAGCTCCGGAAATCATCGGCCGGCAAATCAATGCGCACGCCCAGCGCTTCGAGCACGTCCGCGCCGCCGCTCTTCGAGGTGATCCCGCGGTTGCCGTGCTTCACGACCACCGCTCCGGCCGCGGCGGCGATGAACATCGCTGTGGTCGAAACGTTGAAAAGATCGAGCTGGTCGCCGCCCGTGCCGCAGACGTCGAGCGTCGGGCCGTCGAGCTCGATCAGGCCGAGATGCGGATCGACCGCGTGTTCGAGGAAAGCCTCCACGAAGCCGGCGATTTCCTCCGGAGTCTCGCCTTTAAGCGCCAGAGCCTCCAACAGGTGCGCCTTTTTGGCATCCGGCGCGGCGGGGTCGAGCAAGAGCGCGGCAGCCACGGCGATCTCCCGCGAACTGAGCTCCTGCTTTTCTTCGAGATGGTGAATCAAGGCGTCCATGGCCGGAAGCTACACGCGCGGCCGATCCCCTGCCAGAACGAACGATGAAATGTCAGACCGGCCGGCCGTCTTCGAAATCCGGGGATTTTTTCCAATCCGCAGCATTCGCGTTGATTCCCGGCCGTTTGCGGTGAAATTTCAGGTCGCAGCCATTCGCATCATGACCACCCCATCTCAAGCCATCGAAGTCGAAGTCGTCGAGATCGATGGAGCCGCGCCGCCCGCGAGATTTGAAACCCCGGAGGCATCCGCGCCGCGTCAATTCTGGCAGGCGAACTGGCAGGGCCTCGCCCTCAAACTCGACAGCCGCTGGTGGCCGCTGTGGGTGCTGCTCGGAGCAGTGGCCGTCGTGCTACTGCTCACCGTCGGGCTTGTCGTCGGGATCGTTTTCGTGATTTTCCGCATCCTGCGCGAGCTCATCCGGGCGGTCGTCCGCTGAGCGGATCAATCGTCTTTGAATGCCTCCGCCCGCCGCCCGTCGATGCAGCGGGTCAGCCACAGCACGAGTTTCTCGGCTTCCTCGGACTCGTTGCGCATCGAGCTGAGCGCCGCCCAGTCGAGATGCGGCCGGGACTTGGGTCCGACGATCCGGTTGAAGTCGAGTTTCGCCATGATCGCCTCGGTTTCGCGAGGGTGGGCGTTGAGAATGTTCGCCGGCCGCGGGAGCTCGTCGAGATCCTCCGCCGTCAGGCCGAATGACGTCACGCCCACGCCGAAAGTCGCGCCCAAGCGGCGCAAACTGTCTGCCAGCGCCTCGTCCTCGATGGGTGCCGCGTAAACCAATTCGCCGCCCTGCGCCCACATCGAGACCGCCAGCGTTTGGAAAAAATCCTCGCGGTAAGTTTGCAGCGAAGGCTGGATTCGAAGCCGCGCCGCGTGCAGCCGGAAGGGCGGAATCCCCAGCCGTTGCTTGAAGGAAAGCATCGTTTCATCCAGCGTCATTTCCTCGTCCGCCGTGCCGCCGGTTTCCCAATCGACCAGCACTAGCTCGGGATATTTCCACAGGTTGCTGATCGGAGATTCCTTGCCAAAAGCCTGCCGGAACGCGAAAGGAAAGCGGCCGTTGATTTCAAAATAGCGCGTCACCACCGCCCGGAACTTGCGAATCCGCAGCATCGTGCCATCGACCATGTCCTGGTCTGCCGTCGTTAGATCGTCGAGCCGTCCCTGGGTCAGCGCCATGAGTTCCTGCGCCCCGGAAAGCGCCGGCAGCGGCGCGCTGCGGCGGTAGTAGCCCTGGCCTTTTTCCACCTTCGCGATCGGCGAGGCCGGGTCGCACGACATGATCGAGAAATGATAACGCAGCGAGGCGTCGGAGTAGTTGCCGGTCAGCTGCAAGCGGGTCAGCCGGATCAACTCGGTCCCCTTGATCGAATCGGAGGGATTTCCCGGAAGTAAGGCGGGGAGAATGTCTGACAGCTGCTTGCGGAGACTCATAGGGGGTTGCAACGACTCATGCGTGGTGGCCATCCAATTCACCCGCCCCCGGATCATCAAGCCCCAAAAAATCCATTTTAAAAATTACCCGTGCGCGGCGGCGCTTTTTTGAAGGAATCCACCGCAAAGCTTGTCCAATCCGGCGATTTATCCATCCTGCGCCCATGAATTTCAAATCAACCATCCTCGCCGTCGCCCTGATTGCCAGCGCTCACGCCCAGCAGCCCAGCGCCCAACAAATCCTCGAAGGCGCACGCATTTCCGCCACCCTCACCCGGCTCGACGAGGGGCTCAGCGGCAACCTCCGCAAGGGCAACAGCAACACGCCCATCACGCTCTTCCTCAAGGGCAAGGACATCCAGTTCCAGTTCTCCGAGAACAAGGGGCCGTGGCGGATCTTCCACATGCGCATCGGCGACGAGGCCTTCAACCTGTTTGAAATCGCCGACGGCAAGACCACCGCCTTCCCCGCGGAGAAAATCGTCCAGCCCATCGCCGGCACCGACCTCACTTACGAGGACCTCGCCCTGCGCTTCTTCTACTGGCCCGATCCCAAGCTCGAAGCCACCGAAGACGTCGGCGGGCAGTCCTGTTATAAACTCCGGATCGACAAACCCAAAGGCTCCACCGGCCGCTACGAGGTCGTTTACGTGTGGATCCACACCAAGTTCGGCGCGTTCATGCGCATCCGCGGCCACGACAAAAACGGCGGGCTGGTGAAGGAATTCCAAGTCGAGGACATCATGAAAGTCGCCGACAAGGTCTGGACACTGCGCAAAATGCAAGTCGCCACCTGCGACCCCGCGAGCGGCCGCCGCGTTTCCATCACCGACGTCACCTTCGACAGCCCGAAAAAAGCCGGCCCGCGCGGCGTGCGCTAGCCCCGCCTCATGCTCCGCTGGACCGACTCCCACAACCATCTCCAAGACTCGCGGCTCGGAGATCCCGGCCAGCTCATCGCCGCGATGAAACAGGCCGGCGTCGCCCGCTGCGTGGTCAACGCCACCCGCGAGGCGGACTGGCAGGCGGTGGCAAACATGGCAGCCACCGAGCCGGATCTGATCCTTCCCGCCTTCGGTATCCATCCGTGGCACGCCCACACGGCAAGCACCGACTGGCAGGACAGGCTCGCCTCGCTGTTGGAAGAGCATCCGCAAGCCTCCATCGGCGAATGCGGGCTCGACTCATCGATCACCACGCCGCCGTTGGAAATCCAGCACCCGATATTCATCCAACAACTCCAACTCGCCCGCAAGCTGGACCGCCCGCTCACCATCCATTGCCTCAAGGCGTGGGGCGCGCTGTTCGACGCTTTTTCAGAAGCACCGCCGCCATCGAGATTCCTCATGCACTCGTTCGGCGGCTCCATCGAGACCGCCCGCCGCCTGATCCCGCTCGGCGCGTTCTTTTCTTTTTCCGGCCACTTCCTGCACCCCCGGAAATCCGCCGTCCTCGACGTCTTCCGCCAGCTCCCGCCCGACCGCATTCTGCTGGAAACCGACGCGCCCGACATGCTCCCGCCGCCACAACTCATCACCCATCCCCTGCCGGAAAACCTCAACCACCCGGCGAATTTACCCGCCATCGGCCAAGCCCTCGCCGCAGCGCTCGGGATGGCCCCGGAGACGCTTGCGGAAACCACCCGCTTGAACGCGCGGCGCTGCTTCGGTTTCGACTTCTCATCCTTGCACGGATCGGGCCGCGCGGTTACGACTCCGCCATGGACCTCGCTGATTTCCGCAAAGAATACTCCGACCGTGGCCTGAAGCGTGAGGAAATGCACGCCGACCCGGTCGCCCAGTTTTCCACCTGGTTTTCACAAGCCACCGAACTCCACCTGCATGAGCCGAACGCGATGACGCTCGCCACCGTAGACGAGACCGGCATGCCCTATCAGCGCACGGTCCTGCTGAAATACTACGACACGGACGGCTTCGTGTTCTTCACCAACTACGGCAGCCGCAAGGCCATGCAAATGGCACAGAACCCGTGCGTGAGCCTGCTCTTCCCATGGATCACGCTGGAGCGCCAGGTGATCATCCAAGGCATGGTGGAGAAAATCAGCACCGCCGAGTCGCTCAAGTATTTCGCCTCCCGCCCGCGCGAGTCCCAGATCGGCGCGTGGGTTTCCAACCAGAGCGAAGTCATCACCTCACGGAAATTCCTGATGCAGAAACTCGCCGAGATCCGCGAAAAATTCAGCCACGGCGAGATTCCCCTGCCCTCTTTCTGGGGCGGCTACCGGGTGAAGCCGCAGATGATCGAGTTCTGGCAGGGCGGCCCCGCGCGGCTGCACGACCGCCTCCTCTACCGCCGCGCCGACGGCGGATGGAAAATCGAGCGGCTCTCACCGTGATCTGGATTTTTCACGTGAAACCGGTGAAAGACTCAGCCGTGGTCCGCGTATCCGGGGCAGTCACATGATCAAAGCCGCCAATTCCCGCACCCTTTTCGCGTCACTCGCCGCCCTCATCCTCGGCAGTGCATCCGGCCACGCCGCCGACTGGCTGACGCTCCCTGCCAAACCCGGCACCTCCAACGGCAAAAAGATCGTCCTCGTTGCCGGCGACGAGGAATACCGCAGCGAGGAGTCCTGCCCGATGCTCGCCAAGATCCTCAGCCAGAAATACGGCTTCGACTGCGTCGTGCTCTTCCCCATCAACCCGGACGGCGGCTACGTCGATCCGAATTTCCAGAAGAACATTCCCGGCACCGAGACACTCGACTCCGCCGACCTGATGATCATCGGCACCCGTTTCCGTCAGTTGCCGGATGAGCAGATCGCCCGCTTCGCCGCATATCTGAATGCCGGCAAGCCCGTCATCGGCTTCCGCACCGCCACCCACGCCTTCAACGGGCCGGCCAAAACCGGCGATTTCAAGTGGGCGGATTTCGGCATCAACATTCTCGGCGAAAAATGGGTCAACCACCACGGCGAGCACAAAGTGGAAGGCACGCGCGGCGTGATCGAAGCCGCCAATGCCAAACACGAGATCCTCAAGGGAGTCGGCGAGATTTTCGCCACCACCGATGTTTACGGCATCAAGAACCTCGACCAAAACGCTACAACCATCCTGCTCCGCGGCGCGGTCACCAAGACACTCGACCCGGCATCGAAGAACCTGGAAGGCCCGAAAAACAACCCGATGATGCCGCTTGCCTGGCTCCGCGAATACACCGCTCCTAACGGCACGACCAAAGGCAAGGCCTTTTGCACGACGCTCGGCGCCAGCACCGACTTCGCCGATGAAAGCCTCCGCCGCATGATCGTCAACGCCTCGCTCCATCTCACCGGTTTGAAAGTCCCGGAGAAAGCGGAGGTCGGCTACATCGACCCGTTTCAACCGACCCAGTATAGCGCAATCGGTGCCAAGGACTACTACAAGAACCTCAATCTCAAGCCCGCCGACTACGGACCCGGCAAGAGCCCTGCCACCGGACTTCCCGGCAATCCGCCAAAGACTGAAACCGAGGACGCTCAAAAAAAAACTCTGACCCCGAGCGGCACGCCCCGCACGACGAGCCCGCAACCGCCACAATAGCCCGCGCCCAAGCCGTCGCTCCGCCGGCCACCGGGGAAAACCTCGTGTTCATCGGCAACGGACTTGCGGAACGCGACCTGTATTACAGCCGTCTGGAGACGGAGTTCTATCTCCGCTATCCCGACAAACAACTCGTGATCCGCAACATGGGACGTCCCGGCGACACGCCGGGCTTCCGTCCCCACCCGGCCCGCAAATCGCAGTGGGCTTTCCCCGGTGCGGAGAAATTCCGCCCGGAAAACTCCCCGCACAGCGGCAAGGGGTTTTTCTCAACACCCGACCAGTGGCTCACCCACCTGAAGGCCGACACCATCGTCGCCTTTTTCGGTTATAACGAATCCTTCGACGGACCCAAGGGCGTGGCAAACTACGAGGCGGAACTCGACGCCTTCGTCGTCCACACCTTGAGCAAAGCCTACAACGGCACCGCCGCACCGCGACTGGTGCTCGTCTCCCCCATCGCCTACGAAGACCTGTCAAAAAGCCGCGACCTACCCGATGGCAGCAAGGAAAACGCCAACCTCAAGCTCTACACCTCCGCCATGGAACGCGTGGCAAAGAAGCACTCGCTGACATTCATCGACCTCTTCACCCCCACCCGGGAACTCTTCACCAAGGCCGACGGCCCCTTCACCACCAGTGGATTCATCCCCAACGAAGCCTGCTATCAGCAGCTCGCCGGCCTGCTCGCCAACGGGGTTTACGGCCAACAGGCACCTCAATCCAAAGCCGATCCGGCCAATGTCCTCGCCGCGGTCAAACAGAAAAACTGGTTCTGGCAGCATGACTATCACATCACCAACGGCGTCCACAGCCACGGCGGGCGCTACAATCCCTTCGGCCCGCAGAACTACCCGGACGAGGTCCAGAAGACACGCGAGATGACGGTCCTGCGCGACAAGCTCATCCACGCCGTTGCCTCCGGCAAAACCACCAACCTCAGCGTCGACGATTCAAAAACCCATCCCTTGCCACCCGTCGCCAGCAACTACGCTCCCAGCAAGAAAAACGGCGGAGAGACCTACCTTTACGGCGATGAGGCGGAAAAAACACTGACCGTGCCGGAAGGTTACAAAGTGAAACTGTTTGCCTCGGAAAAGGAATTCCCCAACCTCGCCAACCCGATGCAGCTTTCCTTCGACGACCGCGGCCGCCTGTGGGTCGCCACCATGCCCACCTACCCGGCCTACCGCCCCGGCGACCCGCTTCCTAACGATAAAATCCTCGTTTACGAGGACACAGACAACGACGGCCGCGCCGACAAGGAGACCGTTTTCGCCGACAAACTCCACCTGCCGATCGGTTTCGAATTCGCCCCGGAGGGCGTCCATGTCTCCCAGGCGCCCAACCTCGTCCTGCTCCGCGACACCGACGGCGACGACCGCGCCGATGTCCGGGAAATCATGTTAGGCGGCTTCGACACCCACGACACCCACCACGCCATCAGCGCCTTCTGCGCCGATCCGTCCGGCGCGTTCCTGATGGGGGAAGGCGTCTTCCTCCACTCGAACGTGGAAACCGCCTACGGCCCGGTCCGCGGCATCAACGGCGGGTTTTTCCGCTACAACCCGCAGCGCAGCCAGCTCGAGCGCACCGCCCAGCTGAGCATCCCGAATCCCTGGGGCATCGCCTTCGACGACTGGGGCCAGGACTTTTTCATCCACACCTCCGGCCCCGACATCAACTGGATGCTCCCCGGCTCCGTCAAACCGACCTACGGCAGCCAATGCCCGTCCTCGCCCGATCTCGCCCCCAAGGGCAACGCCGTGCGCCCCACCTCCGGCCTCGAGTTCATCTCCTCCCGCCACTTCCCGGACGAGGTCCAGGGCGACATGCTGCTCTGCAACAACATCGGATTCCTCGGAATCAAACAACACTCCATCGTCGATGACGGCACCGGTTATAAAACCGAATTCCGCCAGGACCTGCTGAAATCCGCCGACGGAAATTTCCGCCCCGTGGACCTTGAGTTCGCGCCCGACGGCTCGCTCTACGTGATCGACTGGCACAACACCCTCATCGGCCACATGCAACACAACGCGCGCGATCCGCTGCGAGACCACGTCCACGGCCGGGTCTATCGGATTACCTATCCGTCGCGCCCGCTCGTTACGCCGGCGCAGGTCGAGAAGGCACCGGTCACTAATTTATTAGAAAACCTCAAGCTGCCCGAATACCGCACGCGCTACCGCAGCCGCCGGGAACTCCGCGCCCACCCGGCCGCGGAAGTCCTGCCCGCGCTCAAGAGCTGGGTCGCCAAGCTCGACCCCAAAGACCCGCGGCTCGAGCACCACCAACTCGAAGCGCTCTGGACCACCTGGGGCCTCAACAAGGTCGATAGGCCGCTGCTCCGCCAGCTTCTCGAAGCCAAGGATTTCCGCGTCCGCGCCGCCGCCGTGCGGGTCCTCCGCTATAACACCCACGCCGTCGCCGAACACGCCGCGCTGCTCGACAAAGCCGCCGCAGACCCCCACGGCCGCGTGCGCCTCGAAGCCATCATCGCCGGGTCATGGCTGGACAACGCGGCCGGCAAGAAAGTCGTGTCTCTCGCCTCCAGCCAACCCCTCGACGTCTGGAATCAAAACGCCGCCACCACCGCCAAGACCCGCCTCGAAGGCATTCAGGAAATCGCCGAGGACAAACATCCCCTGCCCCCCGTTCCCGCCCACCTCACCGGAACCGAGAAGGAGCAATTCATCGTCGGCCATGAAATCTATTTCCGCGACGCCCACTGCGCCACCTGCCACATGCCGGACGGCAAGGGCCTCGATCCCGCCTTTCCTCCTCTTGCTGCCAGCTCTTGGGTCAGCGGCGATCCCGAGCGCCTCATCAAGCTCACCCTGCACGGCCTGATGGGTCCCTTCGACCTGAACGGCAAGAAATACAACGGCTTGGTGCCCATGACACCGTTCGGCGGCATGCTCAAAGACGATGAAATCGCCGCCGTGCTCACCTACGTCCGGAATAATTTCGGCAACAAGGCGCCCGCCGTCCAGGCGGCGGAAGTCACCCGAGTCCGCGCCGCCACCAAGGCGCGCCAGAGCTTTTACATCGCCGAAGATCTGCTCAAGGAACACCCGCTTGAATAGTCCGGCGCCTCGGGCCCGGATGGAAGCCCCGGTGACATTCCAATGATTTCTTGAAAAAATCGGCGATCCATGCGATTTTTCACGGCTAGTGATTTCCCCCCTTCCACCCTGCCTAGCGTGGAGAACCATGAGCCACACCGTCACATTACTCGATCCATTGTCGATTGCGGGCGCATCCACACTCCGCGGAAAGGCCGGAAGATTGTTAGCCAAGGCCGACATCCGACTCAACGGACCGCGGTCATGGGACATCCAACTTCATTCACCGGACGTGCTGGAGCGGGTCGTCTCGCGCGGCAGCCTCGGCTTGGGTGAATCCTACATGGACGGCGACTGGGATGCGGACCAGCTCGACGATTTCTTCGCCCACATCCTGCGGGCGAAGCTGGATCGGGAGGTGAAACCGCTGAGCCTGCTTCTTCCCGTGCTGCGCGAGCGCGTCTTCAACCGCCAGAACCCCAGGCGCGCCTGGCAGGTGGGCGAGCGACACTACGATCTTGGCAATGATTTCTATCAATCCATGCTCGGCCCGAGCATGGCTTACACCTGCGGCTACTGGAAAAGCGCGGACACGCTGGACCAGGCGCAGGAGGCCAAGCTGGAGTTGATCTGCCAGAAGCTGCGTCTCCAGCCCGGCATGCGGGTGCTCGACATCGGCTGCGGCTGGGGCGGATTCATGGCTTACGCGGCCGAAAACCATGGCGTGGAATGCGTCGGCGTCACCGTTTCAAAAGAGCAAGCCGCGTTCGCCCGGCAACGCCACCCCGATCCGCGGCTTGAGTTCCGCTTGCAGGACTACCGCGAGATCGACGGAAAATTCGACGCGATCGCCAGCATCGGCATGTTCGAACATGTCGGGAAGAAGAATTACCGGACCTTCATGCGGGTGGTCCGGAGCTGTCTGGCGGATGACGGCGTTTTTCTCCTTCAGACGATCGGCAAGAACGAACGTGGCGGCATCACCGACCCATGGATCGAAAAGTATATTTTCCCCAATGGCGAGATCCCCGCCATCAGTCACATCAGCGACGCCATGGACGGGCTGCTGGTCACCGAGGATCTTCACAACTTCGGGGCGGACTACGACAAAACCCTCATGGCGTGGCACGCGAATTTCGAGGCCGCCTGGTCGCGCTTCGCGGATGCGCTGGGCGAGCGCTTCCACCGGCGGTGGCGCTATTACCTGCTCTCCTGCGCCGGAGCCTTCCGCGCGCGCGACCTGCAGCTCTGGCAGTGGACGCTCTCGAAACAAGGCATCCAGGGCGGCTGTCCGCGGATCGGATAGAATCCTATTTCCCCGCCGTCAAGGCCGCGAGGATTTCATTCAGGGAAACGCTCACGATGGCCGTGGCGATGTCGCTCATGGCGTATGGCAGGATGATTTTCCCGTCGTGCAGCAGCGAGCCGCAGCTATAGACCACGTTGGGCACGTAGCCTTCGCGCTCGTTGCCCTCCGCCGAGAGAAGAGGTTCGCGAAGCCGCCCTATCAGCTTCGTGGGATCGTGGAGGTCGAGCAGGGCCGCGCCGATGCAATACTTGCGCATCGGCCCGACGCCGTGGGTGATGACCAGCCAACCGGCCTCGGTTTCGATGGGCGAGCCGCAGTTGCCGACTTTCACGGACTCCCAGACTTCTGCGGGGCGCATCAGGATCTGGGCGTCATTCCAAAAGTGCGGGTTATCGGAAAACATGATGAAGAGGTTCTCGTCGTCCTGCCGCGACAGCATCGCGTAGCGGCCGTCGATGCGCCTGGGGAAGAGCGCCATGCCCTTGTTCTGCACCGCGCCGCCGTTGAGGGTGAGCACGCGGAAGTGCAGGAAATCCTGCGTCTCGATGAACTGCGGAAGGATGGCCCGGCCGTTATACGCGGTATAGGTAGCGTAATACATGATAGAGCCGTCGTCCTCGGTGAAGCGCACGAAGCGCGCGTCCTCGATGCCGTTGCTTTCGTTGGAGGAGATCGGGAAAATGATCCGCTCGCTCATTCCGAGCTTGGGGGAAAAGCGGATTTCATAATTCGAGTCGGCCAGCCACTGGATGCATTCGAGCGTGCGCTGGAGGTCCACCGTGCACGGCTGGTTCTCATGGCGGACGGTGCCCACGCTCTTGTTCAGGTCGCTGCGGGTGAACTCGTTCGCCAGCGGAGCCATCACCGCGTTGGCATAGTCGTTATAGAATCCCATTTCGTGAAACTTGTGGATGAAACTTTTTTTTCGATAGCTGGGATTGGGAACGATTTCCGGCAGCGTCACGAAGCGGGACACCGGATCAAGGCTGATGTGGCCGTCCCGCGAGATCAGCCCGGAGCGGAATTCGATGGATGAGATGTGCCCCTCGCCCGTGGCGCGCAGGCTCATGACGAAGCGCAGCGCCCCGTCCTGCAGGTCGCTTTGGTCCGGATGCGGCACGATGGAGGGGTTGAACAAGGCCGCGGATTCCAGCGAGTATTCCCCGGAGAAGAACGCGCCTATCAAAAGCTTCCGCGCGCGGGAAAGTTCGCGCTGGGTGAAGATGCGGGACTCCACCTTCAAGTAGTGCTGCCATAGCAGCGTCTCGATGTCATAATGCCGCGAGTCGAACTCGTGGTGCACGTCCTGCAGCTTCCGCGCGACCTCCTCCTCGGTCAAAGCCAGCGCGCGGCCGAGAATGGCGGTGACCCGCTGCGACTCCGACGGGATGAACGGACGGATCAACACCCGGGTGCTTTCCGGGAGCATCATGATGTCATGGCGGCACAAGCGGATGGAGTTCATATGGCAAAGCTGGTGGGTGGTGAGGGAATCGGTTCGGCGTGCTTCATCTCAGCAAGTGATAGATGAAAGGCGAGGGATGACTCCGCGCCTTGGTTGGCGTTGACCCGGTCGTGATGCAGGCCGTCGCCGCAACCGCCGGTGGTGTAGTCGTAAAGCGGCAGCCCCAGATCGTTGCGGCCGAGAAACCATTCGAAGGCGCGCTTCGCCTCGACCGACCAAAACGGATCCCGCGTGACGCGGAACGCCTCCAGGCACGCGGCCACCATGGCGTGGGATTCAACGGGTTGCTGGTCGAAGTCGGCGCGGGCGCCGTCCTTTTCATGAAACCCGTTACTGCCGATCGGGCGGAAATGACCGGCCTGCGTCTTTTGCATCGAAACGAGCCAGCGCAGCGACTTGAGCCCAATTTCCAAGGCCTCGCCCTCCGTCGCCTTGCCGCTGAGGATCAGTGCTTGGGAAAGGCGCGCGTTGTCGTAAGTCGCGCGGGTCTCGAACCACGGCCAGTCCTCGGTGGCGCAGTTCTGCCAGAGTGTCACCAGCTTGCCGGTCAACATGTCGCAGGCGTCGCCGGCCTTGGCATCGTCGGCATTGCTTCCTAATAGCTCATGAACCCCCAACAGCGTGAAGGCCCACGCCCGCGGCGAGTTGAATGATTCCACCGCCGGCAGACCGCGATCAAACAGCTGCACGCACAAACGCCGGTGGCCCTCGTTGCGCGAGCGGCCCGCACCGACGCCCAGCGCCCACAGCGCGCGACCGTGGCTGTCCTCGCTGCCCGCGCCTTCGAGCCATTGCCGCCCGTGGCTCATGAAATTGCGGAAGCGGCCGGTCTCGTGGTTCAGCGCCGCCGCGAGGAAGGCGAGGTAGCTTGTCGCCAGATGATCGAGACGACCGGGTTCTTCCAACAGATTGCAAAGAATGAACGCCCGCGCGTTGTCATCGGTGCAGTAGCCTTCGTGGAAGTTTGGGACGGTGAAGGTGGCGTGCTGGAAAATGCCGGTGCCGTCGCTCATCCGCATGATGTGGTCGAGCCGCAGCGGCGGCAGGTCATACGACCGGCGGCCGAGTTTCCAGCCACCGACCGTGGTGCGCGGCGCGGTTTTGTGGGCCGCCCGCGCCTGCCGGAAGGACTCCAGATAGCGCCGCGCCACCGCCGGCCAAATCGTCTCCCGGCCGAACTGATAGGCCTCGCGCCGGGTCCGAGCCAGCCGTTCCGGATCATCGAGAAATGCGCACACCCCCTCGGCAACGGCCTGCGGATCACGGAACGGCACTAGAATCCCCCGTCCATCCGCGAGCAATTCCCGGGCGTGCCAATACGGCGTGGAAACCACCGCGTTTCCCGCCCCGAACACGTAGGCCAGCGTGCCGGAAGTGATCTGCGCCTCGTTGAGATACGGCGTCAGATAGATGTCCGCCGCGCCGATGAACTCGGCGAGCTCGTCGTCCGACACGAAGCGGTTGTAAAACACCACGTGCTCCCTGACCCCGAGGTTTTCCGCCAGCCGCTCCAGACTCAGCCGGTAGCTCTCCCCTTCCCGCGCCACCAGGTGCGGATGGGTGGCGCCAAGCACCAGATAGACCGTGTCCGGATGCCGCCGCACGATTTCCGGCAGCGCGCCGATGGCGTGCTCGATTCCCTTGCCCGGCCCCAACAAGCCGAAGGTCAGCAGCACCCTGCAGCCCTCCACCCCAAAGCGGGCCTTGTAGATATCCGGGTCCGCGAAGGGAATCTCGGGAATCCCGTGCGGGATGACATCCACCTTCCCGGTCGGCACGCCGTAGGATTCCTGTAAAATTTCCGCGCCCTTGCGGGCCATGACCACCAACCGCTCGCTGCGCCGCACCAGCTCCTCCATCACCTGGCGCTGGGCGGGATCGGGCTGCTGCAAGACCGTGTGCAGGGTCGTGACCACCGGCATCCGCACTTCCTTGAGCATGGCCAGCACATGGCTGCCCGCCGGCCCGCCGAAGATGCCGAACTCGTGCTGCACGCAGAGCACCTCGGTGTTGTTGAAGTTCAGGAAATCCGCCGCGCGGCGGTAGGAATCCAGATCGGTCTCCAAAATCTCAAAGCGCACCCGCGGCGGGTATTTGTAGCCTTCCGGCCGGTCATTCAGGGCACCGGCGAAGCACTGGGCCAGCGGAGCCGCCTCCGCCACCGCCTCGCAAAGATCATGCGTGAACGTGGCGATCCCGCAGCGCCGGGGTTCAAAACCTCCCACAAAGGCGATCCGCCCCGGCGGCGCGATCTCATCCACGAGAATTTCTCCACCTGAATTCACCCTTGGATCCTAAACAGAATCCATCACCGAGCGCAATGGGAGTTTTGGGTGGCCAAAGTAGTCCGGTAATTCAGTCCGGTCTTCCTCTTCATCACCCGCGCGATGCTCTTTGAAGAGCGGACTGAAGTCCTGGACTACTTTCGCGCGAGGCGAAACCCGCCTTACATGCTCGGAAGCTGGACCAGCTTGGTGTACTGGTAGGAATTCTTCGCGAGGAACTCCGCCTGCTGGGAGCCGCTGAATGTACGTCTCTTGAGCTGATCGACTCCAAAATCGGAGATCACGGTGGCGGAAACCTCCATCGCGGTGATCCGCCCGCCCTTCAGTTCATCGTTAGTCACCGTGCCGCCCGCGTATCCGCTCTCGATACCCGTGCCTTTGATTTTGAATGAATTGGTCGTCTGGTTCGCATTGGTTTTCCCTAGCTTCACCGGCACGTTGACAATGGTAGTCACCGGAGAAGCGCCCGTTGAGGCCTGGCTGACCTGCACATGAAACGTGATCGTGAACTGGTAAATATTTTCACAGACGAAGTTTGTGGGATCATCAAGTTTGACGGTGCACTTAGGCAACTCGGCCGTCAAATCCGTCTTTCCAAGCAGCTTGTTGAAGGTCTCGTCAGGATTCACGAGCAAACGATTCAATACGAAAGTCTCAAATCCCGCCCCCGCCGAACCGATCGGATCCTTGTATTCGAGTCCATAGGCGACGCACGACACATCCCCACCAAGGTCCGCGGCTTTGCCAATTTCGCCGTTATAGCGGTCCGTGGCGGCGGTGAAAAAAATCAATTTGGAGGCGTTGGTGCTTTCCAATTTGTCACCAATTTTTTGCGACTCGGTAATCGCCGAGAGCCATTCATTCGTATTGCCACGGCGTGTCACAAGCGCTTCGAAATCGCGCGCCATCGTATCGATCATCCCTTTCGCCTGGCGGGAAGCACGGAGCTCCGAGCGACTGCGGTTCCAAGTGTCGAGCGCGATCGAGGTGATCGAAACCAAGACCGTCACGATAATCGTCGTGATGGTCATCGCCACCATCAGTTCCATCAGTGTGAAGCCACGTTTGATGGAGAAAGTCCTTTGGGTGTTCATGATTGGGTTTAAGTTGGAAGGTTAACGGCGCACTGCAAGATTGCGGGTAAAGACGGGGTTTTTGACGGAGCTGAACTTGGTGGTGAATGCGGACCCGGCAATGTAGGACGCCGTTTTCGCGGGCAGCATGTGGAATTCAGCAGAGAAGGCGATGACCGCCTCCGGGTAAACATCCGCCGAAGCCGCCGGGGTCCCGCTCTTTGGATCTTTGATGGTGGGTGTCGTGTTTGCAATCAACTGACCTCCGCTGAAAATCAGCTGCGTGCATTTCACCAGATAGACCGCACCTTCGACCGCTTTCAAATCCTCGGCCAGATTGGCGGTATCGCTCCGGCGACGGACCATGGGAATCACCACATAGTCCCTCCCCGGCAGCTTGTCCTTCAGTGATGGCTCCGGTTCCGGAGTATTGTCGGCCCGAAGGCTCCCCGAAGTTTTGCCCCGGTATTGATAAACGAGCAACGCGTCCGTTGCCTTGCCCTTATTTTCGATCCACTCGAACGATTTATTAAATCCGGTTTTGTGATTCGTGATCTCCGTCTCACCACGCAGCGTCACCAGTTCCTGTTCCAGCGCGGACGCCATGCGGTCGGCTTGCTGGACATTGATGGATTTGCGGATGCCGTCGGCGGCCGGAGCGAACACCACCATGAAGCCGGTGAGCAGCACGGCGAGGACGCCGATGGCGATGACAGTCTCAAGAAGGGTAAAGCCGCGCTGGCGGCAAGTGGCAGAGGGTTTCATGATTTAAAATTGGGCGCCTGTGTTAAGGGACTGAATGCCGCTCGCGATCTGGGTGGGGCTGCGGAAAACCGAAGTCCGGCCGTTGCGCCAAACCACAAAACCTCCGAAATCACGCTTGCCAGCGGAAGTAACCTTGGGCTTGTCCGTCGCAGCAGCATTGACTTTCCGCGCTCCCGCACCGATGACAAAACCGGCGCCAGGGGTTGTGCAAATCCCCTCGGCATTGAATTCGTAATAGTAATAGGAACCCTGATAGGCGGCTTTGGCCGTCGTTGGCAGACTGAAAGACTCGATCGTGCCACTCCCGTCTTTCTGGACTTTCTTGCTATAGTCCTGACTGAAAAAAGTTTGGTCCGGAAGCACTACGCCGCGACTCGAGAGAATCCAATTATCGGTATCGGGCGTGCCGTCCTCCTTGAGAGCTTCGGAAGCGACCACAATGCGGCGAAGGTTGTCAGCCTTGTTATTGTCCAGATCCTTGGCGATCAAAACCCGTGCCCTCGTGCGCTGCCCGACGGCAATCGACCGGGCCTCGTCAAACAACGACTCGGCCGAAGCCACCCCGCTGGTCACGCCCTTGCCACCCATGCCGCCGAGGCCGATGGCTCCGGCGGTCATCAAAATGGACATGATGGCGATCACGACGAGCATTTCTATTAAAGTGAAGGCTTGGCCGCGCCGCCGGGGATGAATTTTCAAATCAGCTGAGTGCATGGGTTTGGATTCGGGTTGGGGAAAAGTGGCTGCCTTTGTCGGGTGTCGCAAGTGGAAATGTCAATACATCGCGGATACCTTTATTTTTGGTTCGCCGGGTATCTGCCGCCCTGCGGGCCGGAGGTCCAGAGCCAGGCGGGGCCGACCATGTCGCGGATATCCTTGCGGCTGGCGACCCAGCCAAGCAGCTCTTTAGCCAGCGCCGGATCGGCAACCAGCGAGGCGGGGTCGCCCTCGCGCCGGGGTCCGTATTTGACCGGGACGGTCTTGCCAGTGATTTCCTCGACGGCGGAAATGATCTCCTTCACCGAGACACCGACTCCGGTGCCCAGATTGCAGCGGACCGATGCGCCACCGGCGGCCAAATGGTCGAGCGCGCGGGCATGGGCGTCGGCCAGATCCTCAACGTGGATGTAGTCGCGGATGCAGGTGCCGTCCGGCGTGTCGTAGTCGGTGCCGAAGACTTCGAGGTGGTCGATCTCGCCGGTCACCGCCATCATCACGCGGGGAATCAGGTGGGTTTCCGGGTTATGGTCTTCGCCGATTCTTCCGTCGGGCGAGCAGCCGCTGGCGTTGAAATAGCGCAGGCAGGCGCTGCGCAGGCCCCACGCGGTGCCGCAATCGGCGAGGATGTGCTCCACCATCAGCTTGCTCATGCCGTAGGGATTGATCGGCTTTTGCGAATTGGTCTCGGTGATCGGCAACTTGTCGGGCACGCCGTAAGTGGCGCAGGTGGAAGAGAAAACGAAGACCTTGCAGCCGACCTCCTGCATCACTTGCAGCAGCTTGATCGGCTCGGCGGTGTTGTTTTGGTAATATTTCAGCGGATTGGTCACCGACTCGCCGACGTAGGCGTAGGCGGCGAAGTGGATCACGGCGCCGAATTGGTGCTTGGCGAAAAGCGAGCGCACCAATTCCTGGTCGCCGACCTCGCCGACCACCAGTTCCACTTCCGGATCGATGATCGCTTGGTCGTGGCCGAAAACGAGATTGTCGAGCACCACGATTTTCCGGCCTTGGCCCGCCAGCAGGCGGACGGCGTGGGAGCCAATGTATCCAGCTCCCCCGGTGACAAGAATCGGTGCGTTTGAAGGTTCCATGAAATCTGTGCAGGCCAAGAAACCGAAGAAACCCCGGTCCTGTCAACCCACGGGAGGCCGAGGCTGAAAATTCCCGTGAAATCCGTTCGAATAGAACGCCGGGCTGTGCTGTCGTAGGCGCATGAAGACAAACCTTCGTCGATTGGCCGGTGCCGCAGTGGGAGCTGTGGTCGCCTTGGGTTTCACCTCCTGCGCTTACGATCCCTATTACTCATCGACCTCCGTCGGCGGATCCTACAATTCCGGCTACGGCCAGGGCTACGGCTACGGCGGCAGCTCGTTTTCCACCTCCGTCCTTATCGGCACGGGCGACTCGCGCTGGGGCTACGACCCGACTTGTTACAGTTATTACGACTACCGCCGCCGGGCCTACTACGACCCGTATCTTTATGGCTACTACCCGGTCGGCTATCGTCCGCCGGTCGTTTACGGGGTGCCGCATCCTTACGGCTGGCGTCCGGGAAGCGGATATTGCCGCCCGCCGAGCCGCGTCTCGAACGTGACGGTGGTCAACTACCGCAACCGCGAGTCTGCTTACCGTAATTCCGACTATCAATGGGCGCGACAAGTCCGCCAACAGCCGTCCTACGGTGGCAGCTATCAACAGCAGCGCCCGGCGCAAGGCGGATATGACAGGCAGGATTACAACACCCGCTCACACAGCGGGACCCGTCGTCCTTACGGCACGTCTTCCTACGACCGCAGCCGCGAGTCGGGCTATCAAAACGATCAAGCCCCGCGCACCCGCCAAGAAAACAGCGCCCGCCTTCCCTCGGGCTACAACACGCCGGTGACAGAAACAGCGCCAGCACCGAGACAAGAGGCACGCCGCGCGCCGCAGGATCACCGCTATAACAACCACACCCGCTCACAGCCGGAGCCCGCCGCCCAGCGAGAAATCCGCCCCTTGGCGCAACCCGACGACCAGCGGAGCAACCCGCGCCCGAGCCGGTCGTTCTCGCGGGGAGTAAACCGCGAGCAAGCGCAGCCTAGCAACAGTCCTCAAAACCGGTCGTTCTCGCGGGGAAACCGGAAGGAAAAGCCTGAAGCGACCGCCCCGGCACCGCTCTGATCCGAATCACATCCGCCGCGACTCCCTCGCCTCTCGCCGCTCTCTGTCGCGGCGGAGGCGTCCCAGTGTGATGCGGGGACGCAGCAACCAGCGGCCGAAAATCCATCCCGCCAGTCCGCCGCCGAAGTGACAGGCGTGGCCGATTTGAAACCAAGCCCCCAACCCGTGCCTAACGAAAATTTCTCCCAGCTTTGAAAATCCGGGAAGCCCCAAACCGGGATCGATCAACGCTAGCATCAACTCCGCCGACAGGATTCCGAGTCCGAGACTTTTTCCTGAGACCGGAAGCGGCATCATCCGCGACTGCGGGGACAGCGTGGTCAGCAGCAGCAACAAGCCCAGACAACCACCTGATAGACCAACCAGCAAAGGAGCACCGCTTCCGCCCGGCGCTAAAACCAGATGACCGATCCCGCCGCCGATGACGCCGAAAATCACGGCTTTCGACATGGCAGCGCGCGCCGCCACGTGCTCGATCCTCGATCCAACCAGCAGCACGAACAGCGCGTTCACCCCGGCATGCCACCCACTGCCGTGCAAAAAACCGTAGCTGAAGATCTGCCAGATCTTGCCTGAGAAAACGCCCTCGCGACTCAAGCCAAGCGTTTCAAACCAACCCCACGCCGGCTGCCGCTCCGGTCCGCCCACCGCCATCACCAGCGCTTGGATTCCCAAAATCACCGCCACCCACGCCCAGCAAACCGGCGAGCTCCCGATCTGGCGCAGATTCCGCCCGACATTGGAAAACGGCGTGCCCGTCGAAGTCATGCCGGCGTGCGGTTAGGAAAAAATCACTCGACCACGTGGGCCCGCGGCTCGCGGCGGGCGACGTCCTCGCCGCCGGCGCTCGTCACGAACGGCCCGCCTTCCAGCGGAGCAACTCCCGTAAAGGCCACATCCGGCATGTCCGTCGGCCGGCCGGCCAGCGGGAAATCCTTCCGCAGCGGGAAAAACGGATAGCCCTCCCACATCAGGATGCGCTTGAGATTCGGGTGGCCGGAAAACGGAATTCCCATCATGTCCCAGACCTCCCGCTCGTGCCAATCCGCGCCTAACCAAAGATCCGTCGCCGACGGCACCTTCTCGTCCTCGCCGACCTTCGCCTTGATCCGCAGATGCTTGGAGTCATCCAGCGTGGCGATTTCATAAACCATCTCGAAGCGCGGGTCCTCACCGAAATAATCGACGCTGGAAATATCCAGAATCATCTCGTAGCCGAGATCGTTCCGGCATTTCGCGAGCACGTCGTGCAAGGAGCCGAGCTCCACGCGCACGGTTTGTTCACCGCGGAATTCCAGGGTTTCAACGACTTTTCCGCCGAACGCATCGCGGAGCTGGGTGACATCGGCTGCTGCTGACATTTCGTAAATTCGGTGTGAAAAACTCAGGCGATCCCGTCGAACAACGCCTTCTTTTGATCCATCGTGGAATGTTCGCCCTCGATCTTCGTTTGCAGCTTCATCAGCCCTTCGATCAACGCCTCGGGCCGCGGCGGGCAGCCGGAAATATAGACATCCACCGGGATTAACTTGTCGATGCCCTGCAGCACCGCGTAGCTGCGATACATCCCGCCGGAAGAGGCGCAGGCCCCCATCGCGATGCACCATTTCGGCTCCGGCATCTGGTCCCAGACCCGCTTCACCGCCAACGCCATCTTGTAAGTCACCGTCCCGGAAACGATCAAAACGTCCGCCTGGCGGGGCGAAAACCGCATCACTTCCATGCCGAAGCGGGAAATGTCGAAGCGGCTCGACGCCGTCGCCATCAACTCGATCGCGCAGCAGGCGAGGCCCATCGGCATCGGCCACAGCGAGTTCTTCCGCATCCAGTTGATGGCGGCGTCCACGCGGGTGATGATCACGTTGCCCTCGATTTTCGAATCGTAGGCCGTGTGGACGGTGTTGGGAGAAGGGCTGACCATGGTGCGTTGCTGACTTGGCCGGACCTTGCCCGCGCCGCGGCATCCCCTCAAGTCGATTGTGAAAATTTTCACAATCCCCCCGGAATTCACCAACCGTTCGCCATCCGGAGGTCTTCGAACCTAGGATCGTAAATGTTGAACTCTATACGACTGAAGGCCGCGGTCTTGAAAACCGCGGTGCCGAAAGCCTGACTATAGCCGGTCAGAGTCCCCTCGCCCACGCCTTCGAGCCGGAAGACGATCCACGAGCCGTCGGAAAACCATGCCCTGACATCGCCGTTCTCGCGTTTGGAGGTTTCCAAATCCGCCGGTTTCAGGGCGACCGAGCGGAGCGCCTCGACCGGCAACCTCACGTCGCGGAACGGAGTCTTCAAGGTGATCATGCCATCGCTGATGGACACGACCTCGCCGTCGATGCTGTCACCGTTGCGCAACTCCACCCGCCGCTTGTTCGTCTTTTCCTCGGGCACGGACTCCGGCTCGTCCTCCTCTTCCATCAGACCCTGGATTCCGAACTGGCGAAATCCGCCCATGGCCTGGAGATTGGGAAGCTTGTCCACCTCGCCATCCCACGCGCTGATCTCGATGCCGGAAATTTGCACCGGCGACTCGTTCTGCGTGATGAAATGAATCCCCCGCCCCACCTCGTTGCGGACCACGTCGGGATCCGTCCAGACATCGATGATTTCACCGTCCAGAAACAGGCAGATCTTACCCGATTTCAAACTGGCCCGCACCTCGATGTGCGCCTTTTCGTTTTCCTGAAGCGTCACGGCGCTCGCCGTGTGACCGAGAAACTTCTGCGTCTTGCAGCTCCGCAGATACACCGAGCGCGACTGGATCGCCAGTTCGTAGCCGCTCGCGGGATGGTCGGTCGCCAAATCATCCGAGAAGAATACCAGCTTCAGCGCGAACGAGCCACGCCACGCGGCATCGAAAGCAATCGCGCACTCGTCGGGCAAATCCACGTTCCGCGCGATGCTTCCGGCAGCCACCGAGCGGAAGCGGGAGTTCTGGAAAGTCCATGCCGGCTTGTCTCCGGATTGCTTCCAACCGTCGAGTCCGGTGGGTCCCCGATAGATGAAATCCGGCCGCTCGGAAATCTTGATGTCGGCGATGTTGAGACGGTTGAATTTCATGCGGCCCGCAAACCAGGTGTCCAGCTCGACGGCCTCGTCGCTCACCGATGCGAGCTGCCCGCGAATCACCTCGCCGCGGGTCAGGGTGATAGACGCCTCGTGCCTCGCCACCGACTCGGGCGATACTCCTGCCAGCGTGAGATCAAGGACGTCCTTGAGAAAGAACGGGGTTGGCTTTTCCAGGATCGGGGATTTCCAAACCAAGCGCTCCGTCGTGAGCGACTCCATGCTGCCGGTCAGCTGGTCGTTATTGGAAAACCGCACGGTCGATTTCACCTCGTCCGCGGTCGAAGCGAGCGTGAAAGCGGCGGCGAAAATCACGAGTGGCGGGACGAGCTTCATTCCTTTGATTTCACTTCGGGTTTGGAATCCAGTCGCTCCAGGCCGGAGACTCCCGCGCGGCGGATTTGCAACGGGCCGAGCAGCGGATGCCGCGCGGAGACGTCGTCCGCCGAGAACGCGCAGGAAGACACGCGGAGGGAGCCTTCCCCACGGAGGCGCAGGACGAACTGATGAACCGGCGCGGGAGCGTCGGTTTGCGCCGGCTTGGCGAAAAACACCGTGGATACATCGGCTGCCGCGAGCTCCAGCGGCTCTTCCTGGAAATCGCTCTTGAAGGAGAAAACCGCTCCTTCCGGCCCCTTGCGAATGCCGACCAAACGTCCGCCCCAGCGGTCCTCGTCGCGGCTGATCAGACTGTCGGTCTTGGCGTCGCCGCGCTCTTCGGTGCGATGGCGCGTTCCCACGTTGTCGAGTTCGAGAATCTCGATACCGCGGATTTCCTGAACGGGTCCTGCCGGCGAGTTACTGACCAAGACCACGCCGTTTCCTTGCGGCGGGTCCCCGACCGGATCGACCCCGGCACCCTCGGGCTCGCCATTGAGAAGCAGGTGGAGCCGCGAGCTTTTGCGGTCCACCCGGATTTCCACCGCAAGCTCATTGGAGGGAAATTGATCCGGGCTGCGCGGCAGCTGGATCACCGTCTGATAGCGCTTGCCCTTGCTCGATTCGCGTTTGATCTCCAGCCCCGCGCTGCCGTATTGCATGAAATAGCGGTCCACCAGCTCCTCCTTGGGCGTCAGCGGATCGGCGAAGCAAATTTTGAACATCGGGTTCGCCTGCCACTTCAGGGTGAACTTGAGGACGAACTGCGGCGGAGCGTCGAAATCCCTGGCAGCTTGGGACGGACCGTTGGCGGTGAGCGCGTTGTTCGCAAACTGCCAGTTTTTCGCCCGCTCCGCGTACAAGCCCCACTCCTCGGAATTCGTCGGGCCGCGGTAAACGACTTTCTGTTTGCGCACGCCGAGCTGCATCGATTTCAAAGCCGTCCGGGGAATGCTCAGGCGCCCCGCGTCCGCCGTGACCACGTGGAGGTTCTTGTCATCCAGACTCTCGACGGCGGCCGGAAGCAGGTCACCATTGGCCAGCTCGATCAAGGTGCCCGCCGGGACCGCCGCCGATTCCGGAACGCTGAATTCGACCTTCTCGACCGCGCCGGCCTTCAGCAGCAACGGCTCCGGGGAAAGCTCCGTTGCCAGCTCGACCACGCCCGCCTCGTTGATCGCGCGGACCGTGCCGGTGAGGCGCGCGTCATCCGCCAGGAGCAGATTGTCCGCGCGCAGCAGGCCGAGGCTGCCGCCAGCGAGGAAAAGACCCAGCCAGGCTTTTATGTTAGAATTCCGCGTCCCAGTCATCGATCACGTTGTTGGAAGGTTTGAAATCCAGCATGACCGCGGATTCCAAGTTGAAGTTCATTTCGCCGCAGACCGGATTGAGGATCCGGATCGAGGACGCGCTTCCCGCGAGCGGGCGGCCTGACACCTGGCCGATCGGGCTGAGCCGGACCGTCAGCGAATCCGCCGCCGGATCGGTCTCCTTCGCCAGACGGCCGCGGGCGAATCGGATCTCGGCAATGTCGTCGATTTCAAACAGGAATTGGCCGTATTTCCCCTGAAGGCGGATCTTCCCGTCCTTGAGGGATTCCACTTTTCCGGAGAAGCGGTCGGTGCCGTTGGCGAGCAGAACGATGTCCTGCTCGTCCGTTTGAAGGCTGCGCGCCGAGTCCGGCATCCCGTTCCATTCCGCGACCATGACGTCGGAAATTTTCACCGGCGCGTCCTCGTTCTGCACCACGAAGCCGAAGCCTCCGCCCTTCCCCGCATAGCGGGCCTGGTCCTCGGGAGTCGTCCCGCCCTCGCTCCAATTGACGACGAACTCGTCATTGATGAAAAGCGAGATCTGCCCGGTCAGGCGGTTGCTGCGGATTTCCACCTGCGCCTTGCCGGTGTCCCCCAACCGGATCGAGTTGCCGTTGATCTGCACCCGCTCGACGACGGGCTCGCCTTTCTCGTCCACGGTGGTCCGGAAGAGCATCAGGTGGGTGGAGAAAATCTGCAGGACATAGCTGTTACCAAACAGCAGCGGGAAAACCGTCGAGTCGCCGGAGGACAATCTGCGGACGCGGGCCTGCGGGATTGCCTGCTCCTTGTCCGCCGGATCCTGCGGTTTGGCTTTCGCGAAATCGGCGTGAAACCCGATCGCCATCGCCAGCCGGTTTTTCCACGCCAGGTCGAAGCGCAGGATCGAGCGGTCCGGCATCGCGCTTTCACGCAGCAGCGCGGTGCCGGAAAGCTTGCCCGGCCAATACCAGGCGGACCCGGAAAAAGCCCAGCGTCCCGGCTCGTCCTTGTCCTTCTCCTTGGCGTCCTCCGCGCCGGAGTCCGGCGGCATGCCGTCCGGCAACGAGGCGTTCGCCATCTTCCATTCATCTTCGACAAAGGGCCCGTGATAATGAACGCGCCCGCCTAACGGACTCGGCGCGAACATCGCCACCTGCTCGCGCGGAATCCTTACCGACCCGGCATACGGGGTGTCCAAAGTGATTGCCTCGTCGTCCAGTCCGGTGATCGTCCCCGGGACTCGGTCGCCGTTGACCAGCGCGACGTGGGACAGCGATGTCAGCGACTTCAAAGGCCTGCCGCCGCGTAGGACGACGTGGCGGATTCTGTCGGTTTTGAAATCCACGGGCGCGGCGGCGTCGTCGCTCCGCCAGATGGCTTGGGAGCCTTCCTTGAAACCTTGGAACGTGCCGTGGAGCTGGTCACCGTTAGGGAAACGCAACAGGTCGGGTGATTCGGCTGCCGCCAGAACCATCACGCCGTAAACCCAGGAGATCGCGAGTTTGTGGATCATTTTTCGTAGATGGGTAGGAAGCGGTAGTTGAGGGCCAGCGACAAAAGCGCGCCGGCCGTGTTGAACGAGGTGCCTTGGTTTCCGGGGAACGATCCGTCCGGCGACTGGATGGTGGAAAGATAGCGGATGTTGCGGGCGTTCCATTCCCTCCACGTGGCTTCGTCCGCGTGGAACAGGGCCTGGGACATGTAATACTCGAAGTAGAACGGATAGTAGCGGTCCCGGAAATCGATGTTCTTTTTCAGGTAGGCGAGGCTCGCCTGATAGCCCTTTGAATCGCGCTCCTTGGCCAGGGAAAGGCAGAGCGAGCCGATGGCCGTGAGCGTGGGCTTGCCGCCCGAGGCCGAGGTGTAGCCGTAGTCGCCGTCCCGGCCGCGGCAGGTGGAGAGATAGGCGAGGCCCTTCTTGATCGCCTCCTCGGGCACCGCGACGCCGGCGTTGCGCGCGGCGAACAGGGTGACCATCTGGCAGCCGGTCACCGTCGTGTCAGCGTCGCGGCTTTCCGGAGTGTAGCGCCACGCCCCGAAGCGGTTTTTCTTCTGCGAACTGACGATCAGCTCGACCGCTTTCTCCAGCGCCGGGGCGATCTTGGGGTTGTCGAGAACCCCGTAGGATTCCGCGAGCGCCTTGGTGGCGAACGCGTGGTTATACATGCTCGAGCCGATGTAGCCGTTCTTCTCGTTCTGTTGGGAAAGGATGTAGTCGATGCCCGCGCGGATGTTCTTGGAATAAAGACCGCTGTTAGAATCTTCGCCGTGGGCGAGGAAGGCCGCCACGCACAAGCCGACGACTCCCGGCTCGGTGCCGACGCTGTCGTTCCAGTTGCCTTTTTCGTTCTGGGATTTGGCCAGGTATTGGAGGCCCCGCTCGTAGATCAACTCGGCCTGCGCCGGAATCGTGTCATCCTGGCGGACCGGCAGGTCCTGCGAGTTTGCGACCATGGAAAACCCGCAGGCCGCGAGCAAAGCCGTCATTCCGACTGACAGGAAATTCATCATGGTGGTTTTCACTTGGTCTTTTGTTCCACTCCGCGGTTGTAGGCATCGAGTGCTTTGCTGAATTCCTCGGGCAGCACGCGGCCCGCGCCGCCGCTGGCTTTGGGCACCCGGCGGGCCTCGCTTTTGCCGCGGGTCTCGCCGCCGCCGGGTTCGTTGGCGGCATCGGACAAGCCGGTCATGCCTTCGCCGCCCTTGTCGCCGGGTTTGTCCCCCTTGCCTTTGCCCTTGCCTTCGCCGTCGGGATTTTTGCCCATCATGCGCTCCATCATGTCCATCATGGCGCTGCCGGACTGGCCGCTGCCCTGCTGCTTTTGCTTCTCCTTGGCCGCCTCGTGGATTTTCTCGATGATCTCGGTTTGCGCGGCGAGCGTGGTGCCGCCGGTGTCGGCTTCCGCGAGCTGGTCGGTGGCTTCGTCCATGATCTTTTCCACTTCGTTGAGCAGTTCGATGACCTTCGGCACGGTTTGCTCGATGGCAAGCTGCTGGACGTCCGCGGAAAGCTCGTCCTGCTTGTCCGCCACCTGGCTGGAGCCTTCGCGATGCTTCGCCTGCGCGTCGGCGAGAGCCGTCAGCGGGGCCAGTAACAGAATGCTGGAAATTTGAATGAGGCGGTTCATGGTTCTGGTGTCGGGTTACCGCGGCGGAGTTGTTCGAGCGCGCGGGTTTGCGCCCGCAGGTCTTGTTCCTGTTGGACCAGTTTCATCACCCGCAGCATGAACTCAAAGTCTTCATCCTCGGGGCTCTGGCCGCTGCCACCGCCGCCGCCCGGGCCGCCCTTTTCTTTCTCACCTTCGAGCTTCTTCGCCCATTCGGTGAGTTTGTCGGCCCATTTTTTCGACTGCTCGGTGGCGATGAACGAGTGGTTGGAACTCAGAACCGACCGGACTTCCTCCAGGCCGCTGTCGATCTGCGACGCCTTCATTTCATCCAGGATCTGCTTGAACGAATCCGTCTTGGTGCGGGCGAAATAGTTGCCGAGGTCTTCCTGCAGCCAACGCACGTCCGAGGCGGTTTTCCCTTGCTGGCTGATCGACTCGTTAAGGCGGCGCAGGTCGGAAGGATCGAGTTTCGAGGCCTTGATGCCGAGAATCCGCTCGTAGGCGTCGATGAGCGAACTGGCGATTCCGTTTTGCTCGCCCGCCGCTTTTTTCAAGCGGTTGACGAAGGTGCCCGCTTCAAACTGGCGGTTCGCTTCGTTCGCCTTGGCGATGGCTTCCTGCATTTTCTCGACGGCCTTTTGCTGTTCCTCCGCGGCTTGCGCCACGTCTTTTTGCGCCTTCTCCGGCGTGTTCGACTGTTCCTGCGAGTCGCCGAGTTTCTCCTTCACCTTCGGCAGATCCTGTTGGGAAAGCTCCTGCATCGACTTCAGGGACTCCGCCATTTTCTTGAGCGTCTGCTTCTGGATGTCGCCGTTGCGGGCGGCGTCCTTCATCAGGCTTTCCATCCGCTCGGTGAGGTCCTTCATGCGCCGCTCGCTCTCGGCTTCCGCTTGTTCCTGGGATTCAAGACGCTTGGTGTTAGTATCCTTCTGGAGCTCCTCGCCGCTCAGGCGTTCGAGCCGCTGGTTTTCATCCAGCAACTCCACCTCGCGCCGGGCGAGGTCCTCGAACTCGGTGATCGTCCGGTCAAACTTGCTCTTCAACATCTGCGCGTGCTCGTCGCGGGTCAGCACGTAGAGAATGACCGGCTCGGAATAGACGCGGCCGCGCCCGGGGAAATGGTCCTCGCTGTATCCGCGGAGGGTGATCTTCTGCGGCGCGATGCCAAAAGCGGCGGGTGAGAACGACGCGGACTTGTTGAGCCGCCGTTCTTCCGGCGTGCCGTCGCCGAGTTTCAGCTCGCCCTTCGCCGGCACCTCGCTGGTCGGCCGGGTGAACTGGCCGGACCACTCGATCCCCGTTTGTTTCACTCCGAAATCATCCTCGGCCAGCACCTCGAAATCCACTGTTTCCTCCGGCAGCATCACCTTCTGGCGGTCGATCCCCTGCAAGTAACAAGTCGGCGCCGCGTCCTTCAGCGCATCGACCCGCAGGCGGTAGCCGGACTCGCCCGCGAGCCCGAGCTTGTCGGTCCAGGCGAATGGAATTTCGAACGGAATCGCGCCGACCTCGATGACCGGCGTGCTGGCGACCGCGCCGGAAATTTCCAACGCCCCGTCGAGCGGAACGTATGCGCCGGCGGGCTCTTCAATGGCCTGCGAACGGGTCGGCCCGAAGGTGGCGGCGGCCAGCGCGCGAGTGGTCGTTAGACGGATCCGGACCTTGCTGCCCTCGACCGCGCTGAGGACGCCGGTGTTGAGGTTGGCCGTTTTTTCAGGAATGCCCAGATAGGCAGGAAAGGTGACGACCGCCGCCGCGTCTTCCATGGCGGGACGCTGCACCGGCTCGACCCGGACCTCGTGGCGGAGATCCCCGACGTGGAAGACGATGCTGCCGGCGTCCTGCTGGCCGGGAAAAATGAAGCGGTAACTGTCCTTTTCCAGCGCGGCATCCACACCGGGCTGCAATCCATAACGGCCGGACGACTTCACCGGGCGCTGCTCGGAATCTTCCGACAAACGCAGCGTGATCTCGAAGGCCTCGCCAAACGCCACCGCACGGTAAACCGGCGGGTTTTCCAGCCGCGTGAACGTGTAGCGCTCGGTTTTGGAAAGCGGCATCAGCCAGCGTTGCAAGGCGTTGAAACCGGCGCGCGGAGTCAAGGTGAAGGCCGCCGCGGAAATCCCCGCGAGGCAGAGTACGACCAAGGCCCAGCGCCGGTGTCTCTGCGGTGGCAGCGCTTCGTCGAGCTTGCGGTTTCCCGCCTCGATGGCCACCGCTTCCATCGCCGCCTCACGCAGCCGGGGCGAAAGCGTGTCCGCGTTTCCCTCCTGATCCTGAAGCTCGATGACGCCTAGCAGGCGATCGCCGAGACCGGGGTAGCGCTTGGCGATCAGGCGCGCCAGCTGGGTTTCCCGCCGCTGCCGCCAGACCCAGCGGTGCAGCCAATACGGCGCGAACACCGTGAACAGCGAGACCCCCGCGACGAGGATCCCGAGCCGCACCCAGCCCGGCGTTTGCCAAATCCGGTCGAGTCCGTAAACCAGCAGGAACGAAACCAACAGCCCGATCAACCCGGCCGCGACCGCTTCCATGGTTTTCACCCGCCACAAATGGCGTCGGAAGTCGTCCAACTGCAGCCGGAGCGATTCGGGGATGGCGGCTTTAGAGCCGGGAGGAGTGGATGAGGAGGCCATATGAGAGACGACCAGCGTGCTGGCCCCGCAACGGATGACGGAAGCTCCCAGATGAATAAGGGAAGTTCCAGCGCATTCTCGCCGAGTTTAGCGGTCGCCACAAGTGGGCTTTGTCTTTTCCTGTCAAGCCCGCTTCCCGGCTATTTCGATCGCAACTCCAGCCGCTCGTGAATCCGCCGCAGGAGCTCCGCCGTGCGCGGCATCTGCACTCCCGCCGCCCACGCCCGCCGCAGCGGCTCCTCCCAGATCGGCGCGACCTCCACTTCCCGACCTTCCACGAAATCGATCATGCTCGACGTGCGGTAGGGCCCCATCGGCCGGGTCCGCTCGATGTTGAAATCGATGAGGTCGTCGCTGAGGTCCAGCCCCTGCGCGCGGGCGGCGGCGATCACCTCGGCCATCGGCGCGCGCAGCTCGTTTTCCTGGTCCCGCGTGGCGAGCAAAACGTCCGTGGTCACCCCGCCCTCCGCCACGGAAAGCCCGTTGAACGGGATGTTCCAGACGAGTTTCTCCCACTGCGACTTTTCCAGATTTTCCACAGCGACCGCCTGGATCTTCGCCGCCTTGAAACGCCGCTCGAGCTCGGCGACGCGGCCGGATGGATCCGGTAGAAATTCACCGATCGTCATCCGCCCGCCCGCCGAGTGACTGACCCGGCCGGGAGAAATCCGGTTGATGCAGACAAAGCACAGTCCGCCCAGCACCCGCTGAGGGCCGACGATTTCCGCCAGCGCCTCGCAATTTCCCAAACCGTTCTGCAACGTCAGCACTTGCGTCCCAGCATGCAGCAGCGGCGGCAAAACCGAGGCGAGCAGATGGTTCGTCGTCGCCTTCCATGCCACGATCACCAGATCCACCTGCCCGATTTCCTCCGGCGTCCGGTAGGCCGTCACCCGCGGCAGTTCGAAATTTCCATGCGCGCTCTCCACCTTCAATCCATCTCGGGAAATCGCCTCGAAATCCGAGCGCATCAGAAACCGCACGTCCTCGCCCGCCCCCGCCAGCCGCCCGCCGTAATAAAGCCCGATCGCTCCCGAGCCCACCACCGCCACGCTTTGAAATGTCCAACTCACGCGCTCACTGCATCAGTTCCCCCACCCGCCCGCAAGCCCCGAGGATTGACAGTCGCCC